>JAEVZU010000300.1 GCA_023392075.1 Bacillota bacterium
ATATGGATCAGCCATTTTAATACGGGAGTTGATCGAAAATGAAAAAATCCAACAACAGGGGTTTTACCCTTATAGAAATGCTGCTTGTACTGGCCATAATATGCATAATGCTGCCCCTCATATACCAGCTGTATAGTTTCGGGCAGGAGACCTTTACCTATAACAGCAGACTGATTGCCCAGCAGTACACCGTGACCAACGTAATGTCACACATCCGCGGGGACATAAGAAAGGCGGCAGTTGTTTCGGTAGAGAACACGGATGATGAACACAGCTCGGGTTATCCCAAAATAATTACACTGAAGCTGGGATATATAGATACCGATCCGGGTTCACCGGCACAACCGGATATATATAAAATAAAATACTGGAGGTTTTACTGTGAAAAAGAAGGAGACGAGGGAGTGCTCCAGTACAGCGGAGAGAAAGACCCCGGAGACGCTGTGGAAAACGGTGACTATAACACCGTTGTGACAGGCCTTGATATAATGAACTGCAAATTTGAGAGATTAACGGAATCCAGCCCGGAATGCGATTATCTGACAGTTCAGATAAAGCCGCTGGAAACAAATACAGGCAAAGCAAATGCCAGAAATGTGAGAGAGCCAATAAAAACGGAAATTTCTGTTTTATATAAAGATGAATTATAAATTTTTAATTTGCCGTATAGGAGGAGAACAATGAAGGATATAAACCTTATACCGGAAGAAGCAAAAACCAATACCGTAATAAAAGCCGATGATGAGAAGAAAAGTTTATCGGTTAAGTCGGTATTACTTGCTGTAATCATACTTGCGGTTGCCGCCGCCGGTCTCATAAGTCCCAAGCTGTATGTTAAAACACTTGAAATCCGGGCTGAGTCTGTCCGGGATGAGCTGGCAGGCGAAAAATATGCCGAAGTAAAAAAAGTAAATGATCAGATTACTGCCGCCCAGGATGAAATTTCGGCAAAAAAGACAGCTATAGAAAATATATCCCAAAGCACGGCGCGGATATCCGAAATGATTGATTACGTGGAGAAATCGGCTCCGGTGGGTTTATCGGTTAACTCAATGCAGCATGCAAACGGAAAATTGACCATTAAGGGATATTCCAGAGACAGTACTGCCGTAGCCGAATATATGGCAAACCTGACAATGGTTGATCTTCTTACCGAGTACACCTCAAGTGCCAGATTTAATTACCAAAAGGCCAATGCAAACCTGGAGTATACGCTTGAATTTACCAATAAATCAACAAAAGCCAAGTAGGAGGAGCAGACTATGAAATTTGCACTTAAAAGAAAAGAAATCATGCTTATAAGTGTTCTTGCCTTATTAGTATACGCATTTGTGTTTTATAAATTTGTATGGACGCCTGTGATACCTGAAATTGCTTCTCAAAATGAGGAGATGGGCAGGCTTCAGAGTGAAAAGGCCGCATTGGATTTAAATTTGCAGCAATTGGAGTCCAATAAGGCAAAGGTTCTTTCCATAAAAAGCGGGAGTGAAAGACTGGACGGCTATCTGAGCAGCGAGGCCAATGTTATGGATTGCATAGAATACATGGATAAACTGGCCAAGATTGCGGGAACCGATATTACCAATATAAATATAGCGGCTCCGCTAAAAAAAGAGGCCGGTAAAGCCGTCTATTATGAAATCAAAATCGACTTTACTACCACGCAGGATATAAAAGGTATCCGGGATATTGTGGATTTTATTGAAAACAGCTCAAAGCTCATAAATATAAGCAGATTTGAAATAAAGCCCGAAAAGGAAAAGGCAAAAACCGGCACTCCTGTGACGGCTGTTAAAACTCCGGTAACGGCTGTTAAAACTCCGGCTTCCGCCGGAACGCCTGCAAATCCGGCAAATACAAATGCCGGAGCCGGTGAAACGCCCAAAGAAAATTATGTAGCCAATATGGGCATAAGCATGTATGCCCTGAAGCTTGAATCTGCCGATAAGTTCTATGAATACGCCAGGCATAAATTCAACAGGTATCAGTACGGCAATATTTCGCCCCTGGAGCTTACAGCTCTTGATGTGCTCTCGGGAAAAGCAAATAATATAACGCTGGGGACAAATACGGCAGCGTCCGATTCGGATACAAAGGATTTCGAAATAAATCTGAACAGCTTCCTTTCAGCCGGAGACAATTTTACGGTATTCGGCACAGACAAGCAAAGGGATAAATACAGCAGCAAGACAAACAAGTATATAACCATGTCGGTTAATATAAACAAATCCTCCTATACGGTAGGAATCACCGACGCCGCGGGCGTGTCTTCAAGCTTCAGCGGTGCCGCACCCGACAGGGATCTGAATATGACCATCAGCACTAATCTTTCTCTGATACCGGAAAATAAAGGACTTGGTTTGAAAATTAAAATTTTTAATAATTCCGGGAACAAACTCAATATAGTGAAAAAAGATGTGACAAAAAAAGTAATACTGACCGACCGTAATGCAAGGGAAATCAAGGACGGCAACAATCAGGAAAAAGTCCTTATTAAATAAACCGGGCGCATGGACATTATGTGCAAAATGGGGAAGGGATTTGATATGGGTAAAATATTGAAAAATATCAAGGGAATGACCTTGACCGAGGTTATAATAGCGTTGGCGGTATTAGGCATTATCTCAGTCCCTCTGATTGCAGTTTTTTCAAACTCGGTATTGATTACTCAACTGACCAGAAATCAGCTGGAAGTTAATGCGGTGGTGCAGATAGTAAAGGTTGAGGTCACCCAAGCCGTAAAAAACGGCAGTCTTATTAAGGATGCAGAGGAGCCTGGTGATATTTCCAAGGCAATTGATATCAGTCCCAGGAGTGTAGGGGCCGAATCTTTGTACCTGGAGCCGGGGAATGAGACAAAGTTTTTGCATATAGATAACAGCAATCTCACCGGCAGGTATAAGTATAAGGTCAGATACATGGATAAGGCGGGGGCTGAGCTGGATACCTTACAGCCCGAGCCCGATACGGTGGAATTGCTTATAATGCTGTATTCGGCCGGTGAGAAACATTTAAAGGATCTGAAGGTAGATATACATTATTAATTTAATAAGCGGGATAAGGTTCAGAATCCGTTCAAGCCATGAGGAAAGAGGGGTGAAGCGGTAATAAATGAGAAATAGAATAAAGAATCAGAAGGGCTCGATCATGATAACAGTTATTGTGATTCTGGCAATACTGGTTGTCCTGGGAGTAGCTCTTATAGACAGTTCCACCAAGGGGTTCGGAATCAGCAAGCATGATGAAACCGCCGATATGGCATATAATGCGGCTGAATCGGCCATAGAAAAATGCTTTGCTTATATGGATTTTTTCTGCGGTAATCCGGACAATACCAAGGACATTGACTTCGACAGCGAAGAAGATTTTGCACAAAAAGTTATATTATTAAAAATAAAGCCATCACTGATGGGATATACAGCTCCAAAGTACGGTACCGCCCCGGACAGGATAGCTTATAAAATACAACTCGGCGGCTCAGGCTCAAACGAAGCTACTGTTGAAATAAACGATATCAGATATCTGGGGTGGGAGGAAATCCCGGGTGAAAAGGACAAAATAAATGTAACCATAGGAGTTACGGCAATTTCGGACTTCAACAGAGCCGGTGACCGTACTGTGAACAAGGAGATATTTTCAAAAAGAAAATTTGCAATGACGATACCGAGAGGGTTTGAGCTTAAGGCCGCGATATATTCCATAGGAGATCTGATGGTTGAAAACATCAATGCGCAGGTTGAGGGGGATGTCTTAGCCTTCGGAACTTCGCCCGAATATACAAAACAAACCGAGCAATATTATTACGGGGGTATTTATGCCAAGAACAGAGGCCATTTGTCGGTACGCGGGAATGCGTATACCAGAGGGCTTATTAGAACAGGGATGTACACAAGGGAAGACGGTAATCAGGACAACAGTTATATATACATATATAAGGATGCAATTGCGAACGGTATTCATATTTTTGGAAGGGGAGATAAAATCTTCGTGGGCAGAAATGCCTACACCTTTGATGACCTTGAAATGAATGGGGTAGATTCGGTTATTGCCGTAAACGGAAGCTTTGTGGGACTTTCCAACAATCTGGCAGCCTCCAACCATGATGAGAGCAGTGCAATCGTAAACAGTGCCGTCATACATCACTCAGGCTCTTTGCTTTCAGAAAAGTCACGGATAGTTATAAACGGAGATGCCATAGTCAACGGAGGAACCTTCAGGGTAGATCCGGCCTCGGGAAATACCGATATACATTTTCCACAGATAGAGGATGCATCTATTATTTCCAGAGCCAGCAATTCAGCGCCTATGTACAGGGAATTTATGGACGGAGTCCAAACGGGAAGCATTACCATACCTGATGGCATTGCCGAGGCCGGCTACTATCACCAATGGCTGTATGAGAACAGGGGAGCGGCAATAGGTTTTGCAAACCTTATACAGTGCTGGAAACCGGTAAATTTTACCGACGATGCCGGTATCGGATCCTGGATGGCCAGGATTGACGGTGCACGGAAAGAGGGCTTTAATGATTCGGCATTTTATGATCCGGCCGCGGATAACGGAAGAATATCAGGTTTCTGTAACTATGAATTCGGTGCGAATGACAGAATATATTTCATGAATAAGGGTATCAATGAAATCAGTAAAGTGCAGTTCATCAACAACAATTTTATACTTGACAATATAGATGAAAAACCGGATATAAGCGATTGGACTGACTTCTGGAGGGATTTGCCGAGTGCTGAAGATTCCGGATATAAATCGTTCTTTACCGGAAAACTGGCAGAATTGAAGGAGCTGCTTCTGCCTAAGACCCAGATATTCTCTTCCAGGGAATATACATATTCGGCATTGGGCAACTCCCCTATTAATAACACCCTGAATCAGGCACCGGGAGCCTCTTCCTCGGCTAATTTGTTTATGTATATCAATGATATGCTAAATGACAAGTATCCCGGCGGGGGAGCTGATGATACCGATAAATTTGTGTTTAATCTGAGTGAGGAAACGGGTTCTGATGTTTACCTTGATGCTGTAATAAAAGAAAGGGCTGAGTCCTTGAGACTTTTGCCTGATGATGAATACTATAAAAGCTACTTTTTAATCTATAACTCAAATCCCGGCATTACCATACATGTCAATACAAAGTTAAACGGCATTATTTTTTCCGTGGGACAGGTTGTAGTTGAGGAAAATGCCGAAGTCACAGGCTCCATTCTTGCAGCCGGAAAAGGTTTCAGCAAGGATGCTTCAGGCTATTTGCTTGATAATGAGTCTATGGCACATAAGAGTACGGATCCGGATATTCCGAATTATCTTCCCGTTGTTTTAAAGGAAGGTGAAAATCTGACGCAATTGGATAACGGAAAGTATGCGGGAGTATTTTTTAAAGGTACATCAAATGGTGAAACCGCAAAAGTGACATTTCCGGGCAAGGAAGAACTATTGAGAGAATTTTTTAATAAGCAGGGAATGGATTTATATTCAATATTCGATTTTTAGAGGTGATGGAATGAATAAAAAATTAGCAATAATATTAACAGGATGTTTAATTGCAGCAGTAATGATGTCGGGCTGCAGCTCAGCAGGAGACGTGCAGGTGGCCGCAAACAGCAGTCAGAGCAGCAGTACTCCAAAGGTTTCCCAAACTGCGGTGAGCCAGCAGGAGGATACTGAGATTAAAAAACTGATATCCGATTATTTTGTAAAATTGTATTCGGGATATGCCTTGAACTATCAGAAAAATCTGGCGACAGGCAGCATTCCCGAAGATTTAAAAAGCTTTTTAGCCAAACGTGCTGTGGAGGAGGGGAACAACAATGCCGAAGTCGGATTGAATTTCCCGAGATTTGTGGGCATGAACGGGATTACAATGGTTTCTTACAAAATGCTTACAGATGATAAAGAACCTCAGGTTGATTCCACATTTATTGAAAATGTGGATGGTACGGTGTTGTATTTCGTAAAGGTCAATCTGTTGGCAAGCTGTGTACCGGACAGTACCTTTGATGCCCATTTCACGCTTGATCCAAACACCAATACATACCAGAAGACATCCGATATTGCTGCCGATCAGGTGGACTCAATCAAGGTACAGGCAAAATATGATGTGGAGCTTGTAAAGGAAAAGGAAGACAGCGCATATAAAATAATCAGAGCCAGGGAATCGGCTTACAAACACGGTGCAAAAAACAGACTGTTCAGATACAATAATGACTTTATTACCCGGCTGCCTTATCTGAATCTGGAGCAATCTGACGACAAGACAGGGGCTGCAAACAAGGAAGACAGTGAAACCTACAAAGGCGAATGCACCGTTATAACCTCCTTCCTTGACAATATTTTAAGCATGGACGGCGAAAGAAGAACCCTGCTGGGCGGAAGCTGGGACGACAGCTATTCAAAATTCAGTTTGCTGGCCGAAACCATCGGTATAGACAAAGACAAGGACAAAAATGAGATCCTGCTGATTAACGACAGATATAAGGAGCTGTTTCCCAAAGAGGCACTGCTGCTGCAAAGTGACATAATGAGCATCAAGAAAAAAGGTGATTATACCATAACCATGCATCCTGCCTATTCAAAACTGAACAGATGGTACATAGTATCATTTAACGGAACAATGAAAAAATCCATTGGTTCGGCTTATGCCCAGGAGTATTCGTTTGACTTCTTCATTAAGTTGACAGCGGGTAAAACCACAAAGGTGTCAAATGTCAAATTAAACAAAATGGCCCCCGTTGTAAAAACAGAAAGCAAAGAAGCTGCGGGCAGCACTGGATCCACTGAAACTGCTGCAGCCTCGGACAGCACCACAGCCGCCGATTCGGCCGGAAGCAGTCAGACAGACAATACGGCAGAAAATACGGTTGATGTGCAGTAGCAAATCCTACCAGCCGGAATAAGCCGTTAAATATCATTTGCTCATATTTATGAACACCTGGGAGGGAGTTGTTTGGTTTTATTTATTTCTTATGTATATGCAGCATTAATAGGATTAATAATAGGTTCTTTTCTGAATGTGTGTATATACAGGATACCCAGAGGGGAGTCCATAGTAACGACTCCCTCACATTGCACCGGCTGCGGTAAAAAGCTGGGAGCATTGAATTTGATCCCGGTGCTGAGTTATCTTTTCCAACGTGGGAGGTGCACCGGCTGCGGAGAAAAAATATCCCCCAGGTATATGCTGGTGGAAATTATGACAGCCGTATTGTATACGGGGATACTGTATAAATACGGTATAAGTGTTGAATTTTTCTCAGCCGTATTTTTATCTTCCATATTAATAGTAGTTTTTTTTATTGATCTGGAGCATGGAATAATTCCTGACAGTGTTGTTATAACAGCAATAATTGGAGGTTTTGTATTTTTTGTTATAAATTTTTTCATCCCATCTGATATTTATGGGGATGGCAATTGGTGGAATCCCCTGTTAGGAGCCGTATCAGGCAGCGGTATTCTGCTGCTGGTTTCAATTGTGGGTTTCAAGCTTTATAAATCCGAGGAAGTTATGGGGGGCGGAGATATAAAAATTTTGTTTCCTGTCGGATTGCTCCTCGGATGGAGATTGATGCTGACTTCCCTGTTTTTGTCAATTCTGACAGCGGCAGCAGTGAGTGTAGTGCTGATGATCTTTAAAATAATAGACAGGAAGGCGACTGTTCCCTTTGGACCTTTTATAGCCATAGGTACGGTGCTTGCAATTACTTTCGGCTGGCAGCTTCTCGGAATATATTTCCGTTAAGATAGTGTTAAATTGAAAGAATCCCAGTTAAAATTTATGGAGGTGTGTAATGAATACTCAAATTAAAAAAAGTAGAAAGGTGTATTGTCTGGTATTAGCGGTAATATTATTTGCAACAGCGCTGCTGCCGCTCCCAGGCAATGTAGCCCAGGCATCCAATCCTCCCCCGGTAAAAATACTTGAAATTCAGCCTTCAACGTCATTTGATATCACAAGCACGATCAAATCCACGTTGAAGAGTGAGTTAGGCAGGGAGATCGAAGTAACAACTATGCCTATGCCCTTGTTCATATCAAAGGCGGAAGAAGTCAACGGATGCTATGATATTGTGTACATAGGAAACAATAGCGCAACCACTGACAAGTACAATAGTAACTACAAGGGAAATGTGTACGGCAGATTTGGTCCTACGGTAAGTAACAACTGGTTTTATGCTAAAACAGTAGCGAATAACAAGGAATTTTATGCCGGTAATGACATATCGGACATTGCTGCTTTAAAGCTTAAGAACTTTATTGAAGCGGGACAGCTGATGATATTTGACAGCGGTATTTTCAGCTCCGGTATGAAAGACACCAAGCTTTATAAAAATTTTATCAATTATAAAGATAACAGCAAGGCATACACAAATGTAAAGTGCGATAATACCCAATCTTTGCTGGAGAAACTCAAAGAATACAAAAATTCCGGAATAAAAAAGAGGCCCACACTTGTACTGACACAAAAACCGGTGGAATACAACGGAAATAACATTGCTGAGAATGCCGGTCTTATCAGCTTTGCCATGAATCTGAGAAATAACAACAGTGCGGCAAAGATGTCAATTAATCTTTATATTGACCAAAATGGAGACGGAGTTTATAAAAGTGATGAAATAACATCCACATACAAAGATATAGGAAGTATGGACAACTACTCTGTCAATTGCCATCTTCCCAGCAAGTTTACCGGTTTAGTTCCCTGGAAAAT
Organism: Bacillota bacterium; assembly: GCA_023392075.1. Classification (GTDB taxonomy): domain Bacteria; phylum Bacillota; class Clostridia; order Acetivibrionales; family DSM-1351; genus Ruminiclostridium. The sequence goes on from JAEVZU010000300.1 coordinate 8,717, forward strand.
AGAAGTGGTTGATGATTCAGGAGCAAAAGCTTATGAGACTGGGTTCACAGCCGTTAAAGGTGATGAACAGAAAATCAGGGTTCTCCAATTGCTTCCGAATAACAATGATAATTCCGCTACCCTAAAGCTTTCTACACTGAGTAATTTTAATAGTCAGAATCTTCTGTATAAACAGGGTGAGTACAATATTATTGTTACCGAGATGAAAATCGGTGATTTTAACACAAATTACGGAAATCAAGTCAATGGTAACCCTACAACTCTCAACGGGAATTATGATATGGTAATATTCGGTTTTGAGGACTCATATATCGGTGATCTGTCGGGTAAGGCACTTAATGACATGATAGCATTTGCCGACTCAGATCAGGCGATAATGTTTACACATGACACAATAGGCTTTACAAGCAGTGAAACAAATCTTACCAAGTATTTCAGAGACAGGCTCGGAATGAATGCTTTTGCAACAGACGCAAGCAAACCCTCCGGTGTAACTGCTTCAACTGGCTTGACAAGACTGGCCAATTTCTATCAAAATGGAGCCCCAAGGTTTCCGGATACAATAAAAACAAGTAAAATCAATGAAAGTAATCTTACAAAGTACCCGTATATCCTGGGAGATATAACCGTTTCGCCCACGCATCTGCAGTACTTGAGACTTGATCCTGAAGATCCCGATATTGTAACTGCATTTACTTACAGAAATGAATATATTTACAAGCATGGTACCAGGACGGCCACATTGGTTACACCTGTATCAAATGAGGATATGTACCATGAGTATGACGGTCTCAACGACTATTATACATATTTTAAAGGAAATCTTACCTTCTCGGGTACAGGTCATAGTTCCATCAAATCATTGGAAGAGGTAAAGATGTTTGTAAACACAATGCTTAAAGCATCTGTGGGTGCAAACCATGCACCTTCGATAGAAATATTGGGTTTGAATGACGGACAGGATATTGCAAACACTCTTGAAAAACTGAATTTCAGTTTGCTTGCAAAAGACCCGGATATGGATGATAAGAAATTGAATTGTAAAGTGTACATTGACAATGATGGTGACGGAAAATATGAAACAAGCGAGAGTGTACTTACTTTGGAAGGTGCAAATGCCCTGGAGAATGAATTGGTAAAGGCTGTAGAAATGGCGAAAAATGTAAATAACAAAGTTACGCAATTTAAAATAAAAGCTGTTGTTACAGACCAGCACGGAGCACAGGGCTCTAAAGAAATAACAATAAACAATAAAGATGTTCCTGTATTGAACCTCGGCCACAATACGGTAAACCGTCTTGTTGGAGACAGGGCTGATTTGAATCTGACGGTGACTGCTCAAGCTACCAAATTCAGTACGACTTACAGTAATCTCGTACTTCAAATGAAACTGAATACTTCAGCATTTAAAGACATAGCTGCTGTGGGAGGCGGTTCCGTTGACGGT
>JAEVZU010000311.1 GCA_023392075.1 Bacillota bacterium
TTGCATGGGCAGGTTTTGGGGCAACCTTCGGACCTATTATGCTGTTTTCTCTGTTCTGGAAGAGAGTAAACAGGGCGGGCGCAATTGCCGGCATGCTTGCCGGCGGAGGAATGGTATTCATATGGAAGCTCTTCTTGAGACCTTTGGGAGGAGTCCTTGGAATCTACGAGTTATTTCCCGCGTTTGTCATTTCAAGTTTGGCGATTGTTATTGTATCACTTCTGACTGCACCGCCTTCGGAAGAAGTGCAGAAGGAATTTGAGCTTGCCAGGACATATGAGTGCTAGAAGAAGCTTACCTAAGAGACTGAAATAAATTGTAACCAGGCCAACTATACTGTAAAATATAGTTGGCTTAAATTTTGAGATAACCCGCTTTTTCCGTATTATGGTTTGCAATACCGTTAAATATTTGATAGAATCACATTTTAGTAGGCAATAAATTCCAAGAACAATATTCTGCATATTGTTCTTGGGTCCGCTCTAAAAATATATTTGCGTATGATGGTGTATATTTATGAAACATAAATTTGATAGAGCCACAAATACTGATTACGCAAGGATGCGTTTCTATAAAATTGTAAAAAATAAATCAATTGCTTTTATTTTAAAAGTAAGGAAAATACCCATTATACAACGTATTTTCCTTGGATTTCTGCTCATTTCGGTACTTCCGATCGCTCTTGTGGGAACTTACTCCAACTCCAATTACGAAAAATCCATAACATCCAAACTTAACTCATATTCCGGTCAGTTGGTTCAGGAAATTACGAAGAATGTAAAGAACGAAACGGATCAGTATGAGAAATTAAGTGAATCAATTATTATGAATGACGATGTCCAGGAGGGGATCATCAAGTTCAATAATATGAATGATGTGAACAAGAACAGTCTGATGGAGCTGCTGACAAATAAATTCAGCAGAGAGCTGTTCAACTATAAAAATGTTAAGAATATAAGTATCAGATTTCCGGACGGAAATATATTTTATGACCTGGGATATGAGATTTTCAATGAGGACGATATAATTGATATAATAAACCATACCGACAATGCCATAGGGAACACATATTGGACAAGACTCGTTTCAAACCTCGGAAACAGCTGTATAGTGCTCAGCAGGGTGGTATATTCGAAGCACAGCTATCTGGAAAAGCGGGGTTATCTGTTAATAGTCATCGACGAGAGAATATTTGCCCAGAATACATATAAAAACATAGATCTTGGAAAAGGCAGCGACCTGTTCATCATGAGGGGTGACGGAGCGGTTGTTTCCACAGTTTCAGGCAATATAAAAAAAGATACCTTTATAAAAGATGATAACCTCAAGACTCAAATATATAATAATTACCTTAAAAACATCAACACCTTCAGATACACGTTTCCAGAGGGTGATTTTCTGGTGGCCGGATCATTTTTGCCGTCTCTGGACTGGTATATAGTCGGAAAGATCCCATACAGGTTTATCAGTTCACAATCCAGCGAGGTAAAGAATGATGTTATATTTGCAAGCATTATTGTCATTTCTGCTTCAATAATCCTGTCTCTTGTTATTTACGCAAGTGTGTCCATTCCGCTGAAATCACTGCTCCACTCAGCAAAGCGCATAAGGGACGGGAATCTTGAGGAACAAATTGACGACAGGTTTAACGATGAAATAAGTGAATTATCTTTTAATATAAAGGCAATGGTTGAAAGACTGAAGGCTTTAATTGTGGAAATTGAGAGGCAGCACTCCAGAAAGAGGGAAGCCGAATTAAAGATGCTTCAGGCACAAATAAATCCTCATTTCCTGTTTAATACTCTTAATTCACTTAAATGGTCCGCGATGCTCAGCGGGAATAAAACTCTGGAAGATGGGCTGGGGGCCCTTTCAGGTTTATTGAAGGACACAATATTAAACAAGGAAGAAATTATTCTTTTGGAAAAGGAAATAGAAAATTTAAATAATTATGCCACCATTCAGGGGATACGTTATGCCAACTCCTTTACATTAAGCTATGAAATACAAAAAGGGCTGGAAAAGTGCATGGTTATAAAATTCATATTACAGCCAATAGTTGAAAATTCCATTATTCACGGAATTGATGAGGATGAAAGGACCGTAAGTATAAAAATATCTGTAAGTAATATAGAAGATGTGCTGCTTATCCGCATAGCTGACGACGGAAAGGGTTTTGATACCGAAAGTATGGATGGGGAATCCAGAAAGAACAAGCTGTCCGGTATAGGGATAGAAAATGTTAATGAGAGAATCAAACTTAACTTTGGAGACGGATACGGGCTTACAACAAGAAGCAGAAAGGGCGAAGGCACTGTTACCGAGATAGTTCTGCCCTTGATTTTGTGGGAGGGTGATGATAATGTACAGTATCTTAATCGTGGATGATGAAAAGATTGTAAAGCTTGCCATAAAATCTATGATTAATTGGGCAGACAGTGGATTTGAACTTCTAGGCACGGCGGCCGACGGTTCCCGTGCGCTTGAGATATGTGAGAAAACCAGGCCCGACATAATAATTACAGATTTAAAAATGCCGCATATGGACGGTATTGAACTGATAAAAAAACTCAAGGATATGAATTATGACGGAGAAATTCTGGTATTAAGCAATTACAATGATTTTGAGCTTGTCAGAGAAGCTATGAAATATGGAGCGCATGACTATATTCTAAAGGTGACTGTAAGCTCAGAGGAATTTATGCGGGTTTTGTATGAGATAAAGGAAAAGCTTGACTCGAAAAGAGGCAGGGCAGCTGCTCCTAAAATAAGTGTAAAAGACAGTGAAGTGGAGAGAATTAACTGCCTGAATAATTTGTGGTCCAGGCCGGAAAGCGGAGCGGGGGTAAAATCGGAAATGGTTTCCGGAATGTTTGCCGCAGGACAGAGGGAATGTATCCAGGTGTTTATTGTCAGGTGCAGGGACAGGGAGGCCATAGAAAAAACAGGGCAAAAATTTGGGGAGATTATTGAGAATATCGCAGGTAATATATTCAACAAATCCAATTGGATCTCTGCACTGGAGCTGGAAAACAAATCTGCTCTTGTTGCCGTGAATTTTAAAATGGAGGAGGTTAAGATATCTCCCAGGGAGACAGCAGAAAGAATCAGAGATATAACCTACATGTACTTCAACCTGAAAATAGGTGTTATTTACGGGGCTTTTACCCGGGATGGCGAATCAATGATAAATGAAGTGTGCAGAAGTAAAAGAGCCTGGGAACTTATGTTTTATGAGAGCATTAATGAAGTATGTACTGCCAATGAAAGCATACCTGGTGACAATGAACAATATGTGAAAGAACTGGCGGCATCGTCAGCAGACCGTATTTTCAATGAGATTGCAACTGGTAATGTTGAAGGTATAATGGAAATTTTCGACTGTATAATAAAAGCCGGAGAAGAAACTCTTTTGAACCCCTTCAGGCTTAAGAAAATAATAAAAAGGACTCTGAGGGAGCTGGAAAAAAGGCTTATGAATCTGGGAATGTGCAATGAAGAGGTATTTGATGAATACAACACTGATGAGGATGTGATTTTTACTGCCGAAAGTGAAGGTGCCTTGAGGCTTGTTTTAAAAAATATACTTGAAACGGCCATACGGAGTATCAAATCTCAAAATACATATCGTAAGGAAACCCATGAGGCTTTAAAATACATTGAAGCTAATATTTACCGTAAAATAACTGTTCCGGAGGTTGCCAAAAGGGTTAATCTGACAGATACATACCTTTGCAGAGTATTCAAGTCGGATGTGGGAAAAAGCATGATAGATTATATAAACGAGTTAAAGCTGAAAAGGGCTTATGAACTTCTGGTGTCCAAAAATTTTCTTATAAAGGAAGCGGCAGCAGCCGTTGGCATCAATGATCAATTTTACTTCAACAGATTGTTTAAAAAATATTTCGGCATCACTCCGAAGGAAATAAAGCATAGAAATTAGCACCATGTACTATTTTATGATATTTCATAAAATAGTACATGGTTATTTTTTTTAGAGTCAAGAATTATAAATTTATCACAAAGTTCAGTTAAAATCCTCTTAAAATTATCTATATTATTCATAGAAATATTAATTTGATAATGTACTTTTCAGTAATATCATTGTTAGTATACTAAAACCATTATTAAAAAGGAGAGGTTGAAATGAAAAGCATATTAAAGAAAAGTATGTCACTTCTGCTGGCGCTTGGACTTACCGCATCCCTGGCTGTCGGCTGCGGATCGCAGACAGCTTCGGAACCAACGCCGGAATCTGCGGCAGGCAGTGCGGCTTCAACGGAAGCAGCACAATCAACTGACGGAGCAAAAGAATTTGCCAACAAAGAATTAAATATTGCAGTGTTCCAGGGTGCATACGGAAGAGATTTCTGGGATGCTCTGGCTCAGAAGTTTATGGAGCAGTATCCGGGAACAAAAATAAATATTACTGCAAATCCAAAGCTGGGTGAAATGATAAAGCCAAGTATTGTTGCAGGCAATCCTCCGGATTTTATTTATTTGAATGACGGAGACCCGTCAGGGGTAACAAAGGGTCTTATCAAGGATAAAGCAATATTGGACATTTCAGATATTTTTGACAGTAAGGCCCTTGATAAGGACAGCAATATAAGAGACCTGATTTTGCCCGGTTTTCTGGAAACTCCCTATTGTTCACCTTACGGTGACGGTAAGATATACCTCGCTCCTTATAACTATGGTGTTATGGGCTTATGGTATAACAAAGCCTATTTTGATCAAAAGGGATATGCAGCTCCAAAAACCTGGGATGAATTTTTTGCTTTGAATGAAAAGGCAAAAGCAGACGGAAGAGCTTTATTTACGTATCAGGGAATTTATCCGGGATATCTGGAAGAAGTGCTTATTCCTGCCGTATATGCCGCAGGCGGACAACAGGCGGTAGATGATTTTACCGGCTATAAGGAAGGCTTCTGGAAGTCTGAGGCTGCAAAGAAGACACTGGATATATTCTCAAAGATCGCCGGTACCGATAACGCGCTTATGAAGGGAACTGTCGCACTTAATCACACTCAGGCCCAGACGGCATTCATGCAGGGCAAATCAATGTTCTGTGTAAACGGCAGCTGGTTTGAGGGTGAAATGAAGGATGCGCCGAGAGAGGACGGCTTCCAGTTCGGATTTGCAGGTGTCCCCGGATTTAACGCGGGAGATCCTACCATTGCACTTGTAAGTGTGGAGCAAATGTATATACCGTCGAAATCAAAGAATCCTGAGCTTGCAAAGGAATTTATGAAGTTCATCTATACTGACACGGCAGTCAGACTAAACGGTGAAAAGGCAAAAGCAGTAATGGCTGTTAAGGGTGCGACCGAGATGGTAAAGGAATACATAACCCCTTCGGCATATAACTGTTACAAGGCGGTTGAAGAGGGGATGAAGCCGGTTGTTGCATCACTTAAGCCGGTAGCTAACGGCAGCAAGATAAATATTTCGGATGAAATATACAAGCCGTTTTCAAGTGTAATGAACAGGCAAATGACTGTTGAAGAGTACGCTGACAAGCTGGAGAAGATTTATGCCCAGGTAAGGGATGAGCTGGCCAAAGCCCAATAATTGCAAAAAAGGTGCGAAACATACCGCCGGAGGGCTTATAACCCTCCGGCTATAATTTAAAACAGGGTGTGAACATAGATGAATAAGAATTTAAAAAGAAATTTATTTCTTGCTGCTTGTGTCCTGCCATCCCTGATACTTTTTGCTGTTTTTATCATATATCCCACCGTTAAGGTTTTTATAAGCTCCCTGTATCAGGACAGCGGGCTTGGAAATGTATCACAGTTTGTGGGAATGGATAATTTTAAGGCAATGTTTCAGGATGATGTTTTTTATATAGCATTGAAAAACACCGGATTTCTAATGATAGTGTCCGGAGTACCTACAATCCTGCTGGCATTGTTTTTTGCAGCCATGCTTACTTCCAGAAAGGTCAAGGAGAGTAATTTCTATAGAGTGGTTTTTTTCTTTCCAAGTATTTTATCCTTTGTTGTTATCGCAATTCTCTGGTCTTTTATATACCATCCCACAATGGGAATAATCAATCCGGTCTTACACCTGTTTGGCATGGCAGATCTCGATATCCCTGTTTTAGGAAACAAGAATACCGTAATGTGGGCCATTGCGGTTACCATGATCTGGCAGGCTGCCGGCTATTATATGGTTATGTATATTGCAGGAATTGACGGTATATCAAAAGAGATTTATGAAGCGGCGGATATTGACGGTGCCACGGGAATTCAAAGCTTCTGGACAATCACAGTACCGCTGCTCTGGGACATTTTAAAAACGACTATAATATTTGCTATAAACGGGGTTATTACAAACAGCTTCACAATAGTAAGAGTTATGACCGACGGAGGCCCTGACCGCGATTCGGAGGTACTGCTGACATATATGTATAAGCATGCCATGAACGCAAGTTTTGGATATGCAATGGCAATAGCGGTATTTGTATTTGCCATTTCCATTGTTCTCTCAATCATAAGCAACAAGGTGACAGGCAGAGAAACGGCATAATAACAGTTGAGGTGAGATTATGAAGAGCAATAGAATATTTGATAAAATAATTGGGCTATTATTCAGAGTTGTTTTATGGGTTAATACAATAATGGTGGTATATCCGCTGCTCTGGACTATTTTGACATCTTTCAAAACAAACACCGAAATACTGGGCAACCCCTGGGTTTTGCCCAAAGCTGTAAATATAGGAAATTATGTCTCAGCATTTACAAAAGCAAACATTGGAGGCTATTCGATAAATTCTGTTTTAGTCACGGCAGGTTCCATAATCCTGCTGGTAACCATGTCGGTATCCTCGGCATATGCGCTGGCGAGATATGAATTTCCCTTCGGCAGAATTATTAAAAACATATATATGGGAGGTATTTTCATTCAGATAACCTTTATAATAATACCTCTGTTTTTGCTTATGACCAGGCTGCATATGAACGACAACCGTTTCTGGCTTTCTCTGGTATATGCGGTGTCACAGCTTCCTTTTTCCATATATCTGCTCATAAGCTTTATGAAGGGTATACCAAAAGATTATGAAAATTCCGCGATGATCGACGGGTGCGGCTATGCCGGGGCTTTTATCAGGATCATCGTACCGCTCGCAAAGCCCGGGATCATCACAGTTACAATATTCAGTTTTTTCGCCTTCTGGAATGAGTTCCCGCTGGCATTGACCCTGATATCCACCGACGCTAAAAAAACCTTGCCCATAGGCCTTGCAAACCTTATGGAGGTCCAGCGCTATGCAACAGATTGGGGTGCGCTGTTTGCAGGCCTTGTAATAGTTCTGGTGCCCACGATAATAGTATTCGTGCTTACTCAGGACAAACTGACAAAAGGCATGCAGCTTGGCGGGCTCAAAGGATAATAGGTCCGTTTGAAAATGAAAATTAACAACTTAATTATAACGAGGCGATATGAGAAAAATTCACAATTGAATCTATGCGTTATAAATTTATGGGGGATGCATTATGACTAAAAGTTCAGGAAGAGTTACCCTGCCGGCTGAGAAGGGGATGGAGAAGGAAATTCTTCAGCTGGCGCAAAAGTGGAGGATAGATGCTGTCAGGGACAGTGACGGTACACAGCTTTCACCCGAAATCGTCAACATGGGTTTTGATATCTATTCTACGCTGTGTCTGATAAGAGAAGACAATGAGTGGGCCAAGGCCAACAGGGAGTGCCTGCAGCAAATTTACCTGATGTCCGAAGCGGTTATCGCTTTTGAGAATAGAGTGGAAATTAATATAATGAAAGGCTATTACAGGGAGCAATTTGAAATTGATACCATACATAACCCTGCCGACTGGTGGGAAGTAACGGACCGTACCACCGGGGAGACAGTTGATAGCGCCGGGTGGCTTTTTGATGCAAATACCGGGAAGGTGCTCCTGACAGATGCGGTCAAATGGCATAAATATACCGTAACCTTTCTTGCATATCAAATATGGGAACCGGTTTCCATGTACAATCATAAAACAAACAATTGGAAAGAGGAGCACAGGCTTCCTGTGGATCCAAGACATCCGCAGGCCAGGAAGCATCTGCTGGAGGTATTGGAACGCTGGCTGGAGACCCATCCCAAAACCGGAATAGTAAGATTCACAACTTTTTTCTACAATTTCGACCTGATTTATAATGAACTGGGAAAGGAACGGCAGGTTGACTGGTTTGGATATCTGAGCTGTGTAAGTCCCCGGGCAATCCTGCAGTTTGAAAAGGAATACGGCTACAGGCTAACGCCGGAGGATTTTGCGGATAAGGGCTATTTCAATTCCCCCTTTAAGGTGCCTGACAGGAAATACCTCGACTGGATGGACTTCAATCAGCGGTTTATTGCTGGATTTGCCAGGGAATGTGTGGATATGGTTCACAAAGCCGGAAAAAAAGCGATTATGTTCCTTGGGGACCATTGGGCCGGAACAGAGCCCTACGGCAAATACTTCGGTGAAATCGGCCTGGATGCCGTCGTGGGGGCGGCCGGTGACGGTGTCACTACCAGGATGATTTCGGATATTCCTGTAAAAGCTACTGAAGCAAGATTTTATCCGTACTTTTTTCCGGATGTCTTTCATGAAGGAGGAGATCCCGTAAAAGAGTCGCTGGAGGTGTGGAGAAAATCCAGAAGGGCACTTCTGAGAAAACCCACCGGCAGAATGGGCTATGGAGGGTATTTGAATCTGGTTGTGGGATTCAAGGATTTCGTTGACCATATAGCGGACGTATGTGATGAATTCAGAGCTATCCATGACAGGACAAAAGGCACGAAACCCTACAGTGCAAAATTTAAAGTTGCCGTTCTCAATGCATGGGGAGTCTGCAGGTCCTGGATGACACATCAGGTGGCCCATTCCCTCTGGAACCAGAGATGTTATTCATATCTCGGGATACTTGAAGCTCTGTCCGGCCTGCCTTTTGAAGTTGAGTTCATAAGCTTTGACGATATCAGAAATAATGGAATATCCAGGGATACCGTGGTCATTATCAATGCCGGAGACGCCGGAACCGCCTGGTCGGGCGGCGAGCACTGGAAGGACGAAAAGATAGTTTCGGCTGTCCGGGAATGGGTTTATAACGGCGGAGGTTTTATCGGAGTTGGAGAACCCACCGCCTGTGAATATAACGGAGCATTTTTTCAACTGGCAGACATACTGGGAGTTCAAAAGGAGGCAGGCTTTTCTGTAAGCAGTAACAAGCCGGTGTTCAGGGTTAATGACAACCATTTCATAACTGCCGATATCAGTGAGCCAATGGACTACGGAGAAGGGATGAATTCCGTTTACAAATACTGTGAGTCTGCGGAAGTCCTCGCTGTAGATAATTTAAGCTGTTCACTGGCAGTTAATACCTACGGCAGGGGCAGAGCGGTTTATATGGCAGGACTGCCTTTCAGCATGCAGAACACCAGACTGTTATCCAGAGCAATATTCTGGTCGGCCGGCAGGGAAACCGAAATGCAGACCTGGTTCAGTGAAAATCCCCAGGTTGAATGTGCCGCATATCCTGGAGCAGGCCTTTATGCTGCGGCAAACAGCAGCTTTGAAAATCAGAAAACGACCATTCTGAAAGCTGACGGAGAAAAACATATTGTTGAGTTGGCTCCCCTGGAGTGCAAATGGTTTGAAATATAAAAGGAGACCGGTATCATATGGATATTATAGAAAACGCAGCAGGTATTATACCTTCAGAGCGCCAGCTGGCCTGGCAGAGGATGGAGTTTTACGCCTTTATACACTTTACGGTAAATACCTTTACCGGCAGGGAATGGGGACTGGGAGACGAGAGCCCTGAAGTTTTCAATCCCATCCGGTTTGATGCCGGTCAGTGGGTTGAGGTATGCAAAAGTGCCGGGATGACAGGGCTCATATTAACCTGCAAGCATCATGACGGTTTTTGCCTCTGGCCTAGTAAATATACTGGACACTCGGTATTAAAAAGTCCCTGGAAAAGCGGAACGGGCGATGTGGTGAGAGAGGTTTCGGAAGCCTGTAAAAGAGCCGGATTAAAATTTGGAATCTACCTGTCGCCCTGGGACAGGCATGAAAAAACTTATGGTGATTCACCCGTATATAATGAATATTTCAAAAATCAGCTCAGAGAGCTGCTGACAGAATACGGAGATATTTTTTGTGTATGGTTTGACGGCGCTTGCGGCGAGGGCCCCAATGGCAAAAGACAGGTTTATGATTGGGATGCATATTACACATTGGTAAGAGAGCTGCAGCCCGATGCCGTAATTTCTGTGTGCGGGCCTGATGTCAGATGGTGCGGGAATGAAGCGGGGCATTGCCGGAAATCGGAATGGAGTGTTGTACCGGCTTATCTGCAGGATGCCGAAAAAACAGCGGCAAAATCGCAGAAGGAGGATGACCGGGAGTTCGCAAAGCATATTGATACTACAGAAGAGGATCTGGGAAGCCGGGAGGTCATAAAAAAAGCGGAAAGGCTTATCTGGTATCCCGCAGAAGTAAATACCTCCATACGCCCCGGCTGGTTCTATCATAAGAATGAAGACCATGAGGTAAAAACGGAAGAGGAATTGATGGACATCTACTTTAACTCTGTGGGAGGAAATGCAAATTTTCTTCTGAACATTCCCCCTGACAGAAGAGGGGTGATTCACGAAAATGACAGTTTGGTGTTAAAAAAGCTGGGACAGCGTATAAAAAAGACATTTGAAAATAACCTGGCATGCGACGCCAGAGCTGCCGCCTCGGAGACTCTGGATGAAAAACATGCTGCTTCAAATATCCTGGACGGTAATCCCGGCACCTTCTGGCGTCCCAATGACGGTACTGAAACAGCTGAAATCGAGCTCGAGCTTTCTTCCAATAAAACTATTAATACAATAGTAATAATGGAGAACATAAAAACCTGCGGACAGCATGTAGAGGGCTTTATTCTGGCGGCGGAATATGAAGGTGCATGGAAGACAATATATACCGGTACAGTTATCGGCTATAAGCGGATTTGCCGGTTCGACACCATAACCGCCGGGCGGTTGCGGCTTAAAATTACCGCCTCAAGGCTGTATCCTTCCGTTGAGTATTTGGGGATGTTTTGTCAAATACTTAAATAACGGCAGGAAGCATGTCAAAGTGAGACAAATTTCAAGCATGTACTTTGTGGGCAATCCATTTATTGAAATTAGTACGGGAGCACTATAATGGAATATTAGCTCACACACATGTAAACAAATATATCCACTTTTAGTCCCAAAATTACACCTGGTTGCATATTATGCAATAAAAAGTTAATTTTGGAGTGATTTTTTTGACTAAATTTCAAGTTGGAGATGTTGTAACTAGAAGGTCTTACGGTGGGGATCTTCTTTTTAGAGTAGTAAACATAATTCCAGATTGTGACGGATCTGAATGTTATGTTTTACGTGGGCTTTCATCCCGCATAGAAGCTGATTCAAAAGCTGATGACCTTGAAAAGCAGGATGCCAGAGCTGCGTATACAAGAGCATATAATGAGCTTTATCAAACAAAGAGCAGTATAGAATGCTGTGGTCCGTCTGTCAGAGGCTTTCTGAACAGATTGAAAAAAAGACCCGGAAGGATTCTTCATATTGATTCGGCTCAGGATTTTATGAACCAATGTATGGATTTCTATAGACAGAGTAAAATTTCCTGTTACGGAAAATGGGTAAGCGAGGATAAGCAGCCATCGGTGGTAAAACAGTATTTGAGGGCTTATAAGCCTAATGTACTGGTGCTTACAGGGCATGACGGTTTGAAAAAGAACGCAAAGAATTACAAATCATTGGAAAGCTATGCTAATTCTTCGTACTTTATTCAATCAGTTAAAATAGCAAGAGAGTATGAACCGAACCCGGATAGGCTTTGTATTTTTGCAGGTGCCTGCCAGTCTTATTTTGAAGCAATAATGGAAGCAGGTGCAAACTTTGCAAGCTCACCGAAGAGGGTTTTGATCAACGCTCTCGACCCGGCAATTGTTGCGCAAAAGGTGTCAATAACAGAGAATTCTACCATTCTTGATCCAAGATCCGTGATAGCCCTGACAATTACGGGAAGCAACGGTATCGGAGGAAAGCAAACAAGAGGACAATACAAATAACAGGTTAATAGTGATAGTTAAGGAAGTAGCTGTTGCACAATGAATAAATTTTATTCACCTGGGCAGCAGTTCCTTTTTTATCATTGTCCGGCGGGAGAAATTCTCTCAGGACCAGGCGGAGGACGAAGGCAATACTGTGTGTATTGACAAGGACGACAACGAAATTCTGCGGAAATTAAACTGTCGGCAATATGTGACTTTTAGGTGTTACAGACCACTAGCAGCTTTTTCTGAAAATTGCCTTTCCGTTAATGTATACAGTTTTAGTTATATCTCTTCCTTTCAGCATCCTTTCCTGCAGCAGGTTCAAAGCTGCATCGCACATCAGTGGAATATCAATATGAAAGGTGGTGAGCGGGGGGGAAACATACTGTGCAATACTGATGTTGTTTATGCTGAAAAAAGCCACACGCCCCGGAATGTCCCAGCCTTTTTCGTTAAATGCCTGCAGAACTCCGATTGTCAGCGTATCACTTGCCATGCAAAATGCTGTGGGAATGTCTGCGCCTAATTCTTCTATAGCCTTGATTCCAAGCCGATAACCTTCGCTGACCGAAAGCTTGTCGGTAATAAAGATATTCTTTTCATTTAATCTGTTGTAATACCTGGCGCTTTCCCTGAAAGACCACTCTCTTACGTCCATTGCGGGTTTCTTTGTTAATATGTCAAAATCCGTTGAAC
>JAEVZU010000313.1 GCA_023392075.1 Bacillota bacterium
ACAGAAGAATACAGATGCTATTCTTAGTCAGAATTTGAGCAATTTGAGTTTGAGCTAGTGTAAAGCAACATTAACCACAAGAATGGTTTTTCTGTTAAAAAGATTGATTATATTTCTATACCATAAAAACATCTGTTTGAAGCCGTTTTCTGTTCCATTACTACATAACCCCATATTAAAATCTACTTTCTGCTGCAAGCCCTCTTAAGTTGATTCAAAAGTTGTATATCATATGGTAAGTTATTCTGACTTTGACTGACACAACCTCGTGATTGTATAATAAAATCCAGGTGGGGACGAGAAAAATGGCAGGTAATAAATAAAAAAGATATGATGAAGAATTTAAATTAAGTGATGTAAAAATGGAAAAGGTAGGGCAATCAGTGAGGTTTGCAATAGTTCATCAGAACCAGCACTTAGGCGTTGGGTTGCGACGCAAAAGAACCTGAGGATAGTGAAAACTCAACAATAAATGAACTTGAAGCAGAACTTAAGAAAATGAAAAAATGTTTATAAAAACTGATATTACAGGCTGCTGGCAAAATAACGATAAAAGCATTATTGTGACTTGTACAAACGACAAACAAGACGCAAGGTGTAAAATTGATAGAAAAAAGAAGACTGTAACACGAAATGAGTTTTTAGCAATGATTAAAAATCCGATATCATACGGAAAAACAAGCTATTTTTTTGGATCTGTATGTTGCTCTTTCATTGGATTTGCGCCTGCAGATAACCCCAAAATAATGCGAGTAAATAAACATTATCAAGGAGTTTCACCACTTTAAATATTCAAAAATTTTTGAATATAATTTGTAAAATGATATAATACAGTTGTAGAAAATTTTTGATTATTTATACAAGGAGATACTGTTGGGTAAAAGATTATTTATAACAGAAAAACCATCTGTTGCAGCTAGTTTTGCGAGTATTCTTGGTCTTGAGATTTCTAAAAGTGATAGAGGCAGAGGATTTGCGGAGAATAGTGAAACAATTGTTTCCTGGTGCTTCGGACACCTTGTAACCATGGCATATCCAGATGCTTATGATCCCAAATATAAGGAATGGAAAATAGAACATATGCCAATAATTCCCAACGAATACAAATATATTGTTATAGATCAACGAGGTGCAGGAAAACAGTTTGATATAATTCAGAAATTAATGTGCAGGGACGATGTTGAAATAATTTATGCCTGTACCGACAGCGGGCGTGAAGGTGAATATATCTTTAGACTTGTATATACGCAAAGTGGAAGCAGTAAACCTGCCAGGAGAGTATGGATTTCTTCTCAAACAGAGGAAGCTGTAAAAAAGGGTATAAGCGAAGCAAAGAATATCAGTGAATATGATTTACTTGCCAAAGCGGCTTACAGCAGAGCGAAAGAAGATTGGCTCTTTGGGATAAATTTAAGTAGAATTTATACCTGTCAATATGGGAGAACGCTTTCGAATTTCTTAAAAGAGAGTAAATCCTCAGTAATACCAATTGGCAGGGTCATGACATGCGTTCTGGGCCTTATTGTTGATAGGGAATTGGAAATTAGAAATTTTATTCCTCAAAAGCATTATGGAGTACTGGCGAGCTTTATATCACAAAATAGCGGTATTGAATATAAAGGAAGATGGCAGCCTAAGAAGAACAAGGCTAAATCGCCGGAAGAAATAGATGAGCAAGAAAAATATATAAGCAAAGAAGAAGCAGAAGAAACTATTGAAAAACTTAAAGGACATGAAGCAGTTATAAAGAAAGTAGATATAAAGGTAAAGAACGAACAGCCGCCCTTACTATTTAACCTTGCAGAATTGCAGTCTGAAGCAAACAAAAAATTTAAGCTCCCGGTTGATAAAACTCTTGAGATTGCTCAAAGTTTATATGAAAAAAAGATGATTTCTTATCCGCGAACTGATAGTAGAGTTCTTTCAACTGATGTTGTAGGTGAAATTCCGAAGATTTTAAATGGCTTATTTAAAAACCAAGCTTTTAAAGAACATATCCTACGTATTAAGGAACAAGTCGGTCTGAAAATCAATAAAACAACAAAGCGATATGTGGATGATAGTAAGGTTACCGATCACTACGCTATAATACCGACTTATGTAACGACAGACTTATCGAAACTCGATGCAGATACCGAAAAGATATATAACCTTATTGTAAAGAGATTTCTGGCTATTTTTTACCCTTCAGCCCAGTATAATACTGTAAAAGTGGAAACTGATATTAAGGGTGAAAAATTCATTTCAAATGCTAAGACTCTGCTAAGTCCGGGTTGGAAGGAGGTTTATGAGGTTTCCCTAAAAAAGGATGAAGATGAAATAACTGATTCACCTATTCATAAACTTGTAAAGAATGAAAAAAGTGATGTACTCGAGTTTGATTTAGAAGAAAAGGAAACAAAACCACCATCAAGGTATACAGATGGTTCTTTGATTATTACTATGGAAAAAGCAGGTAAATTTATTGAAAATGAAGAATTGAGAGAGCAGATAAAGACCTGTGGAATAGGTACCTCTGCAACTCGTTCGGGTATTATAAAGAAGTTGAATGATATAGGACATATAAATATACATAGCAAAACGCAAGTTGTTACACCAACCTTGAAGGGCGAAGCTATTGTGAAATTAATTCGACAAACGGCAAAAGAACTTTTAAATCCTTCCTTGACAGCCAGTTGGGAAAAAGGTCTTGCAATGATTGAAAATGGTGAAACAGCAGAGGCTATTTTCATGGAAAAGCTGCATTCATATATTATAAGGTCTATTGAAAAGATAAAAAAGACTCGGAGTAATACTATCTAATTTGAGAATACGATTACATTGGGTATCAGATATAATACATTCTAACATATATGCATCCACTTAACTTTTGCAGCAATTAGCCGTCAGCAGGTTAATAAGAGATATCGAAGACTTTACTCTAAATCTAAAACGGAATAGTTTTACGTTTTGAATTTCTAACGTAAAGCTATACCGCAGATACCTTCTGATCATTATAAATTGTAATAATTAATCTTCAGCACATAATATTTCATCACATAATTCACTCGTCTTACCAGGAGTTCCTTCATATGCATTTATATACATTTGCTTTATTTCACAAATTAACGGATACCTTGGATTTGTTCCTGTACATTGGTCATCAAAATCTGATTCGCACATTTCATCAAGAGTAAGATAAAATTTTTCCTTAGAAACACCGGCTTGGCCGATAGTCTTGGGTATATTCACCTTGTTTTTTAACTCATCAATTGCTTGAATTACTCTGTAACAGCAATTTTAGCAAGTTCAATTCTTGCATTATTTGCGGCCATTGCTGCTTGTCTGAAAATTTCCTCTACCTGTGTTTGAGTATAAGAAGCAAATGTTCTTTGAGCATTTCTTATTTCTATCATTTTTTGCTTTAAATCATTAGCATTTTCTATCGCCATACTTTTCATATCTCCTTTAATTATATAAATTAGTTTTATACCTCTAATTAAATTTTAATAATATTTAAACGCTATCGTTAGCATGCCAGAATAAAAAAGCATTATTCTAAAGTATTAATCAAGAGTGATGGACTTTGATTGACCAGAAGCTTGAAGAAAAAAACTTATCACAAGTGGGGCAAGTACCGGACTGGCAGCTGCATTTAATGCTCCATTAGCAGGAATGATATTTGCTTTAGAAGAAGTTCATAAGAATTTTTCTCCGTTAGTATTATTATCATCTCTTGCGGCGGCATCTGGAATATGCGTATGTTATTAAATTTTTATAAATAAACAAATAAATAATTGGTTATTATTGACATAAAAGTATTGTAGTGGTAATATATAACAATTACCAGAAAACAACATAAATAACCAATAATCTACCGGCGGTCTCATATTATGCTTTTTCGAAAGTGAGGGTATACAATGGTACGACAAATTTCAATACTTATATTGTTGCTTACTTCAGTTTTGCTCATTTCGGGTGGCTGCTCAGCAGAACCTATGGCAAATACCTATTCTGATTCTCAATTAGCCCCAAGTGCATACGCTTCGATGAACACAATTCCGGATTCATCTGAAAATTCAAATGTAAAATCAACCCAACCATCCAAAGCCAGCAATGAAAAAATACTGGTAGTTTATTATTCATTAACGGGAAATACAAAAGACATAGCAAATATTATTAAGAATGAGACAGGAGCTGATATTTTTGAAATCAAGTCGGAATTTGATTACTATCGCAAAGATGTGGAAGAAGTAGCAAAAGAACATTTAAGTCAAGGCTATAAGCCAAAACTGACAAGTTCATTGCAAAATATTGATCAATATGATTTGATATTTATCGGAGCACCCGTTTGGTGGTTTTCTATTCCTCCTCCAGTTATGTCATTTCTGTCCCAATATGAATTAAAAGGTAAAAAGGTTGTACCATTTTGTACATGTGGGAGCGACTATGGAGATTACTTCAAACAGTTTGAAAAAGAATGTTCAGATGCAAAGCTGCTCAAAGGTATAAGTTTTACAAAAAATCAATTAAGCAAAAATAACAACGTTGAAAAAGATATAATTGAATGGCTTAAAGAGATTGGTATTAAAAAATAATCTGAAAAAAATATAAAT
This sequence comes from Bacillota bacterium, assembly GCA_023392075.1. GTDB lineage: Bacteria > Bacillota > Clostridia > Acetivibrionales > DSM-1351 > Ruminiclostridium. The sequence continues at coordinate 4,596 of JAEVZU010000313.1, forward strand.
AAAAAAATGGGAAAATGTTGTATTTTAAAATAAAAATGTTATAATGAGTATAAATATGTAAAATAACCCCTATATTTGAAAAACAGTTTAATAAATAGTAATTTGTTAACGATTTACATGGAAGGGGATGCTCCAAGTGAGTGTAGCAGCAATATCTATTATTTGTATTTCGGTTTTATTTTTAATAGCAACACTGTTTTTCTTTATAAAAGGAATTTCGGAATTATTCAGCAGAAAAAGAAATTTTATAGGTTTTAATAAAAAGAGACTTATCGGTTTTATATTCTCGGTAATCTTATTTCTTGCAGTTATGTATTGCATATACCATATGCCGGATATTTTGTTAGCCAGCGGCACATGGCCGTTTTTAATGGTTGAGGGGCCTATAAGTGTCATATATGCCGGCCTGTCTCTTGCAATAGTAATACCTGTTTTTTACATATATTTGATTTTTTCCATTTATTTTGTCAATTCTGAAGAAATCCCATATTTTACATTGACGGGGTTAAGCATTATTGGCGGTCTTGGAAACACTCTTCTGATTTTTACAATTAACAGTGCGGTTAATAGAAATGACAGAGTTGAAAGCGGACTATATTTATACCTGGTAATTGGGCTTATTGTATTTGCCGCATGCTCGTTAATGTCAAGAAATAAGTTGGTGGTTTATACCAACCAGCTTGTATTTAATAAAAGAATGCAAATTACAGATAAAATACTACATATGCCGTATGAGGAGTTCGAGGCGTTTGAACAGGGTAGTATACAGGCTGCTCTCAATAATGATACAGAAACAATCAGCAGTTCGGTAAACATAATAATCAGTGGATTAACATCCGTTATATCACTTGTCTGTTGTCTGATCTACCTTGGCAATCTAAACATTTACGGCTTATTCTTTTCGGTTGTAACGATATTGGTTGCGGCAAGTGTTTTTTATATAGCAGGTATGTCTGTAAACAAATTTTGGGAAAAGACGAGGGATATACAAAATAAATTTTTTAAATATATAGATGAATTAATCAGCGGATTTAAAGAGCTTTATTTGAATAACAGCAAGAAAGCTGAATTCAGAACGGATATGCAGAGTACTTGCCGGGACTATAAAGAGAGCCGTTCAAAGGGTGATTTCAGGTTTGCAAATGTGACAGTAATGGGAGAATTATTATTTACATCTGTTATTGGAGTTGTTGTCTTTGTATTTCCATTAATTTTTAATAATGTTGATAATGCAACCTTGAACAGCTACGTTTTTATTTACTTATACATGTCAGGGGCAGTCAATGTTTTATTAAATGCAATGCCCAATATTGTGAGGATATCAATCAGCTGGAAAAGAATAAATCAAATACTTAATTCAATTTCCCCAGAAAAGAAATCCGGACAGAATCTTTCAGCTGCCTGCGGTGCGGGCAGTATAGAATTGGTTTTAAGGGATATAGTTTACGAATACAGGAGTGAAGAGGGGGAGGAAAGCAAAGTATTTTCAGTAGGTCCTGTCAATTGCAGCTTTAAAGCTGGTGAAGTCACATTTATTACCGGTGGAAACGGCAGCGGGAAATCCACTCTTGCAAAGCTGATTACAGGATTGTATAGTTCCAAAACGGGTGATATCGTCCTTAATGGAAGCAAAATTGAGCCTGTTGATCTGGGAAAGTACTCCTCTGCTATATTCAGCGATTTTCACCTTTTTGAAAAATTGTACGGAATAGACAGCGAAAGCAGGAGCGATGAAATAAAAGCCCGGTTGAAAGAATTACGTTTGCAGGACAAGGTTGAGGTTATCGATGGTATGTTCAGCACCACCAAACTTTCGACCGGTCAGAGAAAAAGACTGGCATTGATGCTTTGTTATCTTGAGAACAGGCCCATATGTCTTTTTGACGAATGGGCTGCCGATCAGGATCCTGAGTTTAGAGAACTGTTTTATAATCAGTTGATTAAAGAATTGAAGGATAGAGGAAAGTGCGTTATTGCAATAACACATGACGACCGCTACTTTGATTTGGCGGATAAGGTCATAAAAATGGAAAGAGGTAAAATAACCGGATATGTCGGAGAAATCAACAATTTACAGCTTGACCTGGTAGGTGTCTGACATATCAAATGAGTTTTACGAAAAATCAGTCTACACATAGAATCAAATTAAATTCATAAAGTCAATTGCGGTTGAAACCTTCGCATTATAGGCGAATATGTGCCATCGGCTTTCAGCCGATAGTAATTGACTTTGCAACCGTAAAGGAAGTTATATATGGAAAAAATTAAACTAATTTGTTTACCATATGCCGGTGGATCGGCAACGGTTTACTTCAAATGGAGAAAACTAATTACGGAAAATATTCAGCTTGAACCGTTAGAATTGGCAGGCAGAGGTAAAAGATTCAATCAGCCTTTTTACAATGATTTAAATGAGGCGGTTAACGATATCACAAAAACGGTTTATGAACATATTAATGATTTTCCTTATGCTATTTTTGGTCATAGTATGGGCAACCTTTTGGCATATGAGCTGGTTAATAAACTGATGAAGCTGGGCTGCCGGGAACCTGAACACATTTTCTTTTCAGGAAGGTGTCCGCCGCATATTGTGAAGAATGAGGCCAAGCTGCATTTGCTTCCTGATGATCAATTCAAGGAATGCATACTAAGCATCGGCGGAACCTCCAAAGAAATATTTGAATCAACAGAATTATGTAACATATTTATTCCCGTGTTAAAAGCCGATTACAAAATCGTTGAAGAATATTTATACACTTCTGACAGAGATTACAGGTTTAGTTGTCCGATAACTGCACTTAGCGGAAGTGACGATGAAGGAACGCCCTTTGATGAGATGCTGGAATGGAAGAAGTATACCAACAACGAATTTAACTGCTGTCAATTTAATGGAGGACATTTCTTTATCCATTCTCAAATGGAAAATGTTTTAGACCTCATAAATAGATCTTTGGTAAGGTAGAAATAAAATCAATTATTGGAGGTATCCAATGTTTAAAAAATTGTGTTGTATGTTTATGCTAATTTTATCACTTCTGCTTTCAGCATGCGGAGAAGCAACACTACCTGTTATTAAGGGTCAGGATACCTATTCAGCTGAAAATGTAAAAATAATAAATGAAGGTGATTATTTCCGGGTTGAGCTTGATTTTTCAAATTCATCAAACCACAGGCAAATAGGTAAAGCTTATTCCGAAGGTATCCTAAAAATGGTTCCGGATTTTGAAATGTTGGTTGATACATATCTTGAAGAGATATTCAGCAATCAGGACACCTATGATGAAATGCTGAGAAGAGTTGAGGATTTGAAGCCGCAGATACCTCAGCAGTTTAAAGATGAAATAGAAGGAATGGCTTCTAATTTTTCAGGAGAAAGTCAAAATGTAAGAGGAGACGACAAGGTTTCTATTGATGAATTTTATATGTATAACTTGTTCCCGGATATTTTAAGAGCCACACAATGCAGTTTTGTATCAGTTTTCGGCCGCCGGTCATCCGGTGGAAATACAATTTCAGGGAGAAATCTGGATTGGTATGGCGGCTCACAAATGCAAATATCCAGATTTCAGGCAGTGACATTTATAAATAATTCTTCAAGCCGCATATGTTCCGTTGGTTATTTGGGTTTTATGGGAATTCTGACAGGTTTTAATGATAAGAAGGTTTTTGCAGCAATTCTGGATTCCGAATCGGGTTCAGTGTATACGTCCCAGGGAAGAATATCTTATGTATTTGATTTGAGACTTGCACTTGAAAATGAGAAAACATTGACTGGAGTCGCGGATTATATGAAAGCACCCGCAAAACTTTATACATTTAATCATATTGTAGCTCTTTCCGATCCCGATGAAAGTAAGGTGCTGGAGAATAACTTCAGCGGTTCGGGACCTGATGATGAGCGTGTAAAACGTGAGCTCAGGAGCGACAGTTCAGCATTGAACAAAGGTATAACATGGGGAATTCCAAACGCAGTGGGCAGTGTAAACTCATTTGTTCTAAAAGGTAATCGTGATAACCATACTGATAACAAGTATAATACCAAGAGGTGGAATAATATGAGGGAACAGCTGCAGGCCAAAGGCGACAGTGTCACACTGGACGAGCTCAAAGATGTTATATCCTTCGGAAAAGGTTCACCGGGAACCTTCAATGACAGCGGCCATCTTTATAACAGGCTGACAAACCAGTCTATTATTTTTGAACCCGCTACATTTTTATTGGAAATATCTTTTCATCCCAAAACCAAAATGTGGGCTAACGCACCTACATATCATAAAGTAGCTATCAATTGGTAAAACTTTACATAATAATCGATTTGAGGAGTCGTTCTTTATTAAGGATGGGGCCAGCGTGAAAAATGCGAAGGTTAAATATTGTGTGTTCATCGCACCCTTCGCATATCAAAAATCCCGCTTACGGATTTTCATTCCTATTTATGACGCCGCATTGCGGGGACATGGAGGTTAGCTTGAAAGACTTCGATGGAGCTCGTCTTCCAAACTAACCTGTGAATTTATGGCCGTGCGAAATATTCAAAGTATTTGCCAATACTTTGAAAGCGCACATGGCCAATTAACCTCCTTTATTCGCCGTATAGCGGGTGAAGAAGGAAAAGATTTCATTACAGTTTTGTGGCCGCTGTGCGGCTCATGGAGGTTAATATGAGCTTATCTGAAAAAGAAGCAGGTTTTGATTTTTCTGATCTGGTTGAACTGCTGCAATATCGTGCCAAAAAGCAGATAGATAAGAAAGCATTTATTTTTCTTGAAGACGGAGAAGTTGAGGGGCTGAGCTATACATATCAGCAGCTTGACAGACAGGCAAGGGCTATTGGTGCCGAACTGCAGGCATGTACACAAAAGGGTGACAGGGTGCTCCTGCTTTATCAGCCTGGATTGGCGTTTATTGAAGCATTTTTTGGCTGTCTTTATGCCGGAGTGATGGCCGTACCCGCTTATCCGCCAAAAGTTAACCGGCCAATGCCCAGACTGCAGTCCATTATATCCGATTCCTGTGCAGCTGCAGTCTTAACTGAGGAAGCAGTGTATTCGGGTATGGAAAAAAGGTTTGAGATGGCGCCCGATCTGAAACTGATGAAATGGATTGTTACCGACCGGGTCAGAGAGGACCTTGCAGATAAATGGGTAAATCCTGAAATAAACAGCGAAACCATTGCTTTTCTTCAATATACCTCGGGATCAACCGGGGCGCCGAAAGGTGTTAAGGTAAGTCATGGTAATCTCATTCATAACCAAAGAATGATAAAAAAAGCGTACAATCACACTGAAAATACAATATATTTAAGCTGGCTGCCGCTATTTCATGACATGGGTCTGATCGGTAATGTAATTCAGACTGTTTATCTTGGAACCACATGTATAACCATGGCTCCGGCAGCCTTTCTGCAAAAACCTTACAGATGGCTTAAAGCAATATCGGATTATAAGGCAAACACAACCGGAGGGCCGAATTTTTGCTATGATCTGTGTGTTAAAACCATAACTTCCGAACAGCTGCAGACAATTGATTTAAGCAGCTGGACAGTAGCCTACAGCGGTGCCGAACCGGTCAGGAGTTCAACTCTTGCCGCATTCGCGCAAATATTTAAAGAATGCGGATTTAATGAAAATAATTACTATCCCTGTTATGGACTTGCGGAAGCGACTCTGTTTGTTACAGGGCTTTTGAGAAACAGTCCGCCCTTGGTTGTCGGTGTTGATTCAAAAGCCCTTGCAGAGAACAATATTATTGAAACTGAAACAGATAATGAAGACAGACAGGAGTTCGTAAGCTGCGGGCATGTCTGGCTGGAACAGGAAATAGTGATTTCGGACCCGGAGGGGCTTGAGGAACGCCCTGAAAATCTGGTCGGCGAGATAATGCTATCCGGTCCGAGCGTAGCAAAAGGTTACTGGAACAAAAAAGAAGAATCGGAATATACCTTTAAAGCATATTTGAAGGATGGCCGGGGCCCATTTTTAAGAACCGGTGATTTGGGTTTTCTCAGACTGGGTGAACTGTTCATCACAGGCAGATTGAAGGATCTGATTATTATCAGAGGCAGAAATCATTATCCCCAGGATATAGAATTCACAGTGGAAGAATGTCATGAGGCATGCCGGCAAGCGGGAGGCGCCGCGTTTTCAATTGATGCCGGCGGGGAAGAGAGGCTTGTAATTGTTCAGGAGGTTGAAAGACAGTACCGCAATAAGAATCTGGATGAGGTTTTAGCTGTAATCAGAAGGAATGTTTCTGAAAATCATGAACTGCAGGTTTATGCCATTGCACTGATAATGCCCGGGAGTATCCTGAAAACCTCAAGCGGCAAAATACAGCGCCGTGCAAATAAAGCGGCATTTTTATCAAATGAGCTAAATCTTGTTTGCGAATGGAGAGCCGGGCTTGGTCCCGTACATGAATCTGAATATCAGGAATATCAGGGAGATAATGAAAGCAGTAATGACATAAAGTCTTTATTAAGGCAGATGATTTCAGCGAAACTGGGGGTTCAAAACGAAATGCTGGATGAAGATCAGCCCATAGCCAACTACGGTTTGGATTCTCTTCAGATAGTGGAACTTATGCACAATATTGAGACTTTGTTTGGAATAAAACCTACCTTTGGCAGCTTCTTTGACTTAAGTTTTAATGAAATGGTTTCAAGTATTGCTGCTCAAAAAACAGTCTTGGAGCTTCCGACAAATACAGCTTCCGACCATGTGGATGTCAATGCGGTTCCCGATGAACGCAGGTTTATTGAAAAGCAGCTGTCAAGAGGGCAAAAAGCTCTTTGGTTCTTACAGCAGGTGAAGCCGGACAATATAGTTTACAATATAACAAGAGCGGTATGGATTGATACAGGTCTTGATGTTCATGCGCTTGAGAGGACTTTCAACAGATTGGCAGAACGCCATTCTGCTTTAAGAACTACTTTCCATGCCAAGGACGGTGAACCGGTTCAACGTATTTATGACGTACCGGGAAAATTATTTGATGCGGAGGATGCTTCGGGCTGGAATCGGGATTATCTGGAGAAAAGAATATTCGAGGAATCCAACAAACCTTTTGAGCTTGAAAAAGGCCCGCTTTTCAAGGTGTGTTTATTTTCAATATCAGAGAGCAGGCATCTGATGCTCATATCGGTTCATCATATAATTACTGATTTCTGGTCGTTATCAATAATATTAAACGATATGGCAATATTTTATAATGAGGAAAAAAGCGGTGTTAAGGCTGAACTTGCTCCAATTAAATACGACTATTTTGAATTTGCGGAACAACAGGAAAAAATCCTGCAGGGAGAAGAAGGAAAACGTTTATGGGAATACTGGAAAAATCAACTTGGCGGGGAGCTGCCCGTACTAAATCTTCCAACCGACAAACAGAGGCCGGCGGTACAAACCTATAATGGACAAACCATCTCATTTATAATCAACGATGAAATTACCGGAAAACTTAAAGAAATTGCCAAAAGGAACGGTGCCACACTTTACATGGTTCTGCTTGCGGCATATGAGATACTGCTGCACCGCTATTCAGGCCAGCGCCAGGTGCTGGTCGGATCACCCACGTCGGGGAGAGATGACGCTGCCTTCTCAGAGGTAGTCGGATATTTTATAAATCCGGTAGTTCTTAAATCTGAATACGCTGATAATCAAAAGTTTTCAGAATTTCTTTCAACAACAAGAAAAACAGTATTGGATGCGTTCAGTAATCAGCGTTTTCCGTTCCCCACGCTGGTGGAAAGGCTTCAACCGCAAAGAGAAACCGCCTATTCTCCGGTGTTTCAGGCTATGTTTGTGCTGCAGAAGGCACATATGCTTAATGATAAAGGACTTACTCCATTTGCTCTTGGAATGCCTGATGTACAGATGAAGCTGGGAGAGCTTCGGCTCAGATCTGCGGAAATAAGTCAAAAAACCTCCCAGTTTGATTTGACTGCAGCTTTCGCTGAAACAGAGGCTGGTCTGGCAGCCACATTGGAATATAACTCTGATTTGTTCCACCCTTCAACAATGGAGAGAATTGCAGGGAACTTTGAAGTTCTGCTCAGGGATATTTCAAACAATCCGGATAAAGTTGTTTCAAAGTTGCAGATAATCAATGAAAAGGAACGGGAAAAAGTTCTTACAGACTGGAATAAAACTGAAGGTGACTATCCGCAATCCTGCATTCATCAGATGATTGAAGAACAGGTGAGAAAGACTCCTGATAAAACTGCAGTAACTTTTAAGAATGAAAGGCTTACATATCTGGAGCTGAATAAAAAATCCAACCAGCTGGCACATTATCTGAGAAAACAGGGGGTTGGTCCGGGTACATTAGTGGGGCTTTGCATAAACCGGTCGTTAAATATGCTTATGGGACTATTGGCCATACTCAAGGCCGGAGGAACCTATGTACCGTTGGATCCGTCATATCCCGCTGAGCGGCTGGCTTATATGCTTCAGGATTCAAAGCTTCCATTGTTGGTGACAGGTGGTAACCTTTCTGCTTTTGTACCGGACATTCCTGTGAAAATCGTCGACCTTGATGCTTTATGTGAACAAATATCAGATGAAACCTCAGAGAATCCCGAAAATGATGTATCGCAGGATAATGCTGCCTATGTTATTTACACTTCGGGCTCGACAGGCAAGCCCAAAGGTGTCCGGATATCACACAGGGCACTGGTGAATTTCATTATCTCCATGCAGAAGGAGCCCGGACTCACACAAGAGGATAATATACTCTCTGTAACCACCTTATCGTTTGATATTGCAGGTTTGGAGCTGTATTTACCCCTGTCTGCGGGAGCAGGTCTGGTTATTGCAAGCAAAGAGGCGGTATATGATGCCGATGAACTGATCGGCGAAATCAGCAGGAATAATATTACCGTCATGCAAGCTACCCCTGCAACCTGGAGAATGCTTATTGATGCCGGGTGGAAGGGCAATGGGAAACTAAAGATTCTGTGCGGCGGGGAGGCAATGCCTCGGGAGCTTGCCGATCAACTGCTGAAAAGATGCGGATGTCTTTGGAATATGTACGGCCCGACAGAGACTACAATCTGGTCCACAATAATGAATGTAAAATCAGGCAGCGGGCAAATATCAATCGGACGCCCCATTTTAAACACTCAAATATATATCCTGGACAGCAATATGGAACCAGTGCCCATAGGCGTTACCGGTGAAATCTATATCGGAGGTAATGGACTGGCCGATGGATATTTGAACAGACCCCAACTGACCTCTGAGAGGTTCGTTGATAATCCTTTCAAAAACGGCCGGAATTATAAAATGTACCGCACAGGCGATTTGGGACGATATTTGCCTGATGGAAATATTGAAGCGTTAGGAAGAGTTGACAATCAGCTTAAAATCAGGGGTTTCCGCATAGAACCGGGTGAAATTGAAGCGTTGCTGGCAAGACATACTGATATACATGAAGCAGTAGTGGCAGCAAAAGAGGTAAATAAAGGAGACAGGCAGCTTATAGCTTATTACACCTGCGGGAATGAGACGGCACCGGCTGATATTGAACTCAGAAACCTTTTGAAACAGGATCTTCCTACTTATATGATTCCGTCTGCCTTTGTTAAAATGACTGCTTTGCCCTTAACTCCCAACGGGAAGGTAGACCGGTTGTCGCTTCCGGTGCCCGAAGCTTTATCAGGTGCTGTTACAGCTGTTGTAGCAGATAACGTTGAAAAAAGAAATACTAATCCGCGGAGCAGCATTGAAAAAATGATTGTTGAAATCTGGCGGGAAGTACTTCACATAGAAAATATCGGAACTGAAGATAACTTCTTTGATATCGGAGGCCATTCCCTGCTCCTGTCAAAGGTTTATAATCTCCTTAAGAAACAAGTCAACAAGGAGATAACAATGGTTGACATGTTCAAATATCCAACGGTTCAGTCATTGGCAGGATTTTTGGACACTGATGGGAAACCGGATAAAAAGGATTCAAATAATTCAAAGATCAAGCTTTCCAATGAAACTAAAAATAGGGACATCGCCATTGTCGGTATGTCGGGAAGATTTCCAGGGGCAAAAGATGTGGAGGAATTTTGGGACAACCTGTCAAAGGGAGTTGAAGCCGTATCCTTCTTTAATGATGAAGAGCTTAGTAAAGCAGGGGTTGATGCAGCTTTAATAAATAACCCCGATTATGTAAAGGCAAGAGCTGTACTCGATAAGGCCGAATACTTTGATGCCGCATTCTTTGGCTTCAGTCCCAGGGAGGCAGAAATTCTTGATCCACAGCACAGGCTGTTCCTGGAATGTGCATGGGAGGCACTTGAAAATGCCGGCTGTAACCCGGACCGTTTTGAAGGAAAAATAGGAGTGTACGCCGGGGTGGGACTTAACCACTATTTACTGAACCTGTATTCGGAAAACGGACTTATTGACTCACTGGGTACTTATCAGACCTTTATTGGCAATGATAAGGATTTTGTTCCCACAAGAGTTTCCTACAAGCTTAACCTGAAGGGGCCAAGCATAAATGTGCAAACCGCCTGTTCAAGTTCACTGGTTGCCATCCACCTGGCGAAGCAAAGCCTCATAAGCGGAGAATGCGATATGGTGCTGGCCGGCGGTGTTTCAGTAAAGACGCCGCAGACCGAGGGCTATATATACCAAAAGGGAGGCATTCCGTCACCGGACGGGCACTGCAGAGCATTTGACGCAGAAGCACAGGGGACGGTGTTTGGCAACGGAGTTGGCATTGTAGTATTGAAGCGTCTGGAGGCTGCAATCTCGGATGGCGATTATATTCATGCAGTCATTAAAGGAACGGCCATTAATAATGACGGCTCCTCGAAAATAGGGTATACCGCGCCAAGTGTGGTCGGCCAGTCGGAGGTTATTGCCGAGGCATTAATAAACGCGGGTGTAACTGCCGATACCATAGGATATATTGAGGCACATGGTACCGGTACGCCTCTGGGAGATCCCATTGAAATCTCAGCTTTAAAAGAAGCTTACAGAGATGTAAAGCTTAAGCAGCAATGCAGGGTAGGTTCGGTCAAAACAAATATCGGTCATCTTGATACAGCTGCCGGAGTGGCGGGAATTATCAAAACAACTCTGGCCTTGAAGCATAGAGCCATACCTCCGAGTTTGAATTTTAAATCACCAAATCCACAGCTGGGTTTGGAAGACAGTCCATTTTGTATAAATGACAGGCTGTCGGACTGGACTGCAAGCGAAACCGGCAACCCGCGCAGGGCAGGTGTCAGTTCCTTTGGTATTGGCGGAACCAATGCACACATTATACTGGAGGAGGGTCCTGATATAATAAAATCCGGAGAAGTCAGGCCCTGGAAGCTCCTTATGCTTTCTGCCAGAACCGAAACCGCATTGGAGACTGCTTCCTTGAACCTTTCCAATTATTTAAAAAGGAATGCAGAGGTTGAACTGGCAGATGCTGCTTTCACTCTCCAGACAGGACGAAAGTCAATGCAGTGTAGAAGGTTTGCCGTTTGCCGTGATACGGAGGAGGCAGCTGCTGTTTTGGAAGTGCTTGACCCTCAAAGAGTGATTAATGGAAATTCAAGCGTCAGGAATCCGGCAATTACCTTTATGTTTCCGGGACAAGGTGCCCAGTATGTCAATATGGCACATGGATTATATCAAAGTGAACCTGTCTTCAAGGAAACTGTTGACAGATGCTGTAAAATTTTAAAACCTATTCTTGGCTTTGATCTTTTGGAATTAATTTATCCGAAAGAAGCCGATACTGGAATTCATGCGGAAAAACTTCAGCAAACAGCTATAACCCAACCGGTTCTGTTTGTAATTGAGTACGCTGCAGCAGCGCTTTTCATGTCGCTTGGAATATATCCGGCATCAATGATAGGCCACAGTATAGGAGAATATGTTGCAGCGTGCATTGCAGGAGTTTTTTCACTGGAGGATGCACTTCAGCTGGTGGCAGCCAGAGGCAGGCTGATGCAGTCCGCAGCTCCGGGTTCAATGCTGGCAGTACCGCTGCCGGAAGAAAAGGTAATCCAATATTTGAGGGAAGGGATTTCTATTGCTGCAGTCAACAGCCCTTCATTATGTGTGGTATCAGGGACCCATGAGAGTATTAATGAACTTGAGCAGCAGCTTGCTCAACTTGATACAGCCTGCAAGCGACTGCATACATCCCATGCATTCCATTCAGCCATGATGGAGCCGGTTTTGGAGGAATTCAGACAAATAGTTTCCCGGATAAAAATGAATTCACCTGAAATTCCGTTCATTTCAAATCTGAAAGGTGATTGGATATCAGATAGCGATGCTGTTGATCCTGAATACTGGGCAGGTCATATACGCGGTACTGTGCACTTTGCTGACGGCATAAGAAAGCTCTTGCAGCAGCCGGATGGAATATTGCTGGAGACCGGCCCCGGACAAACCCTTTGCACTCTGGCAAGGCAGCAGCCCGGTTCAGGAAATACACATGCGATACTTTCCTCAATACGCCATCCCAGGGAGAACCTGGCCGATGAAGAATACTTCCTGAATGCCGCAGGAAGAATCTGGCTGGCAGGAGTTGAAATTGACTGGAAAAATTATTACTCAAACGAAAGAAGATACAGAATTCCACTGCCTGCATATCCATTTGAGCGCCAGCGTTATTACATTGAAGTTAATAAAAATAAGCC
>JAEVZU010000005.1 GCA_023392075.1 Bacillota bacterium
AACGGCACACAGGCCAATCCCTTCGGAACGATACAGCAAGGTTTGGCAGCTGTTTCTCCTACAGGAACTGTCCACGTACTGGGAGGAACTTATAATATAAGTTCTACAGTTGCAGTCAATAAAGCAGGTGTGACATTAAAGGGCTACCCGAGCACGATGATTGTGCTGCAAGCAGCCGTAATAGCCTTTCTCGTAACAGGAAGCGGTGTTACTATCGACGGATTAACTATTACCAGCAATGCTCCGTATGCTGTTGAATTCATTCAGCTTGCCGGAGCAAATCATAAGCTTGTTGATAATGTAATTTACGGACCGCCTCAAGCAGGACCATCTACCGATTGGGTAGTAAACCGTGGCTTTTTAACGCAATCTAATGTAACAAATTTGATTGCCGAAGAAAACATTTTTTACTCTCTAAGGCAGCCTGCATATTTGAATCCGAATTCCACAGGTCACATTATCAATAATATTGTCTACAATACACGTGGATTTGTAGTTGACAGGGCGATTTTCGTTATTTCAGGCAATTCATGGGGGAATCCGGAAAATGCAGTTGATATTGCATTGCTCGTCGGCACACCTACCGGGGCTCCTTATGACCCGTTAACTGAGTTAGTAAACAGCAACAGCGTTGCTACAATCAGTGATCAAAGGTAACGGGTATTGGCAGCAACAATAGGAATTAACCTGGACGCTCTGATCTGAAGAATGCAAAAAAGGCTCCTGCCTTGAACAGGAGCCTTTTTATATTAACAATTTGTTTTTATAATTATTAATTATATTTTTCAATTACGAGAGGAAAGTTACTTCTCTACAACGCCGCCTTCAACCACAAGCTTGTCGGAATCAACTGCATCACCGTATACAGGGGCAAGCGTTTCTTCAAAATCCTTGTGGAAAAAGTTTTCCTTACCCAGGGTTTTGATTTCGTCATTGAGCCAGTTGAGCAGCCCGGTATTGCCCTTTTGAACAGCCGGAGCGATGGTATCAAGAGCTCCGAGGCTTTCTATTCCAACTGTAAAGCCCTTGTTCTGCAAAGCCCATGCAAGAACTTCGGTATTGTCTGTTGAAAAAGCATCTCCACGCCCGTCTAAAAGTGCATTATAGGTTTCGGTATATTGATCAAATTTAAGTAATTTTACTTCCGGATGGTTTTTAGTAAAATAGGTTTCGGCAGTGGTTCCTTTCGCTACTATGAGAGTTTTGCCGTTAAGCTGGGCTACATCAGTAATCAGGGACTTGTCAGGGCTGACGACACCAAGTGCTACCTTCATATACGGAAGTGCAAAATCTACTGATTGAGCTCTCTCCTCGGTAACTGTAAAATTTGCAAGAATAATATCTACTTTGCCGGTTTTCAAGTACTCTACACGGCTTGCAGGTTCAACAGATACAAATTCCACGTCTACTCCCAGGTCTTTACCTATACGGTTTGCAAAATAAACATCATAACCCTGGTATGCTCCTTTTTCGTCTACATAACCGAATGGAGCCTTATCACTGAATACTCCGATGATGACTTTACCGCTTGACTTTATATCTTCCAGTGATCTGGCGGTGCCGGCAGCTGAACTGCCTGTTGGGGAAGTTTGAGCCGACGTTGAGCCGGAGCTTGAGGAACCTGTTGCTCCGCAGCCGGCAAGCAGCGTAAATGTAAGAATCAGCACTAAAGCCGATGATATAATTCCTTTTAACTTTTTCATAATAAATCCCTCTTTCCTATTTAAAAATTAAATATATTCAAAAACTTGCGCGCACGCTCGGTTTTTGGTTGAGTAAAAAATTCTTCCGGATTTCCGGACTCTACAATTTCTCCGCTGTCAATAAAGACAATACGGTCTGCTATTGCTCTTGCAAATTGCATTTCATGGGTTACAATAAACATGGTCATGCCGCCCTTAGCCAATTCCAGAACAACATCCAGTACTTCACGTACCATTTCAGGATCCAACGCTGCAGTAATCTCATCAAAAAGCATCATTTCGGGTTCCATCATCAGAGCCCGCACAATAGCCACCCTCTGCTTTTGCCCGCCGGACAGCTGACGTGGATAGGAGTTTGTTTTATCCAGAAGTCCCACACGTTCCAGCAGCTTTTTTGCAGCTTCGGCAGCTTCCTGCTTGTTGCGTCCCTGAACTTTTGTGGGGCCAAGCAGTACATTATCTATTACGGTCATGTGAGGAAACAGATCATAGTTTTGAAACACCATGCCTATTTTCTGACGTATCAGACTCCATTGAGTTTTACCGCCGGTGATCACATTTCCGTCCAGCAGGATATCTCCGGCCTGAATGGGCTCAAGTCCGTTGATGCATCTCAGCAGCGTACTTTTGCCGCAACCCGAAGGGCCTACTATCACCACAACCTCACCCTGGTGAATATCCAGTGAAATATCCTTCAAAACCGCATCATTTCCATATTGTTTTATTAAATGCCGAATCTCCAGCACCTTTTGTGCCTGTATCATAGTATCACCTCAATTCATCCAACGTTTTTCCAGACGGCCGGCCAAACGTGAAATGGGAAAGCAAACAATAAAATAAAGTAGGAAAATAGCCCCATAAATCCACAGTGCGCCTGATGGTGCAGTATAACGGTTAGCCTCTATGATTTGCTGGCCTACCTTCAGAACCTCCACAACACCGATCAGAACAATCAGAGAAGTAGTCTTTACCATGCGTGTCATCAGGTTTATTGATAAAGGCAGCAGTCTTCGTACCGTTTGGGGGATGATTATATACCTGTATACCTGCAGGTTGGTCAGCCCCAAAGCTGTTCCGCTTTCATACTGGTGTTTCGATATGGAAATCAGAGCACTGCGTACCAGGTCTCCCATTTCAGCCGTTCCCCATACAACAAAAACAATTATGGCCGACAGTTGTCCTGAAAGATTGACCTGAAAGGCTCTTGTCAAACCGAAATAAACCAGGAAAAGCAGTACCAGCTGCGGCATGATACGGACGAATTCCAGGTAGATTCTTGTCAAAGCCTTTGTTACAGGATTTTTGAAGGTCATGACTATTCCAAGAAAAATTCCCAATACAAAGGAAATGGCAACAGAAATCAGAGCTATTTTTACTGTAATCCACAATCCACCCAGCAGCCGCAAGAAATTACTTCCTTCAAAAAGCACTCTAATGCCCAAATCCTGCATAGCGCAACCTCCTCTCCAGTAATGACGCGATAATTGAAACCGGCAGCAGAATGACAAGATAGGATATTACCAGCATAAGCAGCGCTTCATCCGTTTTGTAGTACAACCCGATTAAATCCTTTGCCACATACATCAAATCAGCAAGTGCCACAACACTGAAAACGGAAGTTTCTTTTATCAAAAATATAATGTTTGCGCAAAAGGCAGGCACAGAAACTGAGACCGCCTGGGGTAAAACAATATACCTGATTATTTGCCTGTGCTTCAGGCCAATACTGAGTCCTGCCTCCACCTGATTTTTTTCCACAGATTCCAATCCGCTTCTGAAGGCTTCGGCCATATAACTCCCGCCAAGAAAGGAAAGACCCAGTATGGCACAGCCCTCGGAACTGATCATTATACCCAGCTTCGGCAGACCAAAATATAAGAAGAACAGCTGAACCAATAAAGGCGTATTCCGGGACAGTTCAATGTAGACTGATATAAGCTGTTTCAAAGCAGGGATTTTATAATATTGAATCAAACTGCAGACGAGTCCCGTCACCAGTGAGAATACAATACCCCAAAATGCTATCCTCAACGTAAGTACGGCTGCAGTAACATACATAGGTGTGTATTCTGCAATAAAATCAAAATCCAAAATAGCATGCCCCTTTCATTAATCAAAATCCGGAATACGGATATTCGGATAATTTATATGCCAGCACAAATCATACTATTCTTATATGATTACTTTGATATATTACTATATTTCAATTGACCTGTCAACAAATTAAAAAATCAAACATGTGCTGTTTTTTTAATTCCCTCACTCCCGTTAAATGTTATAATATTTATCAATAGAAATGTATGCAGGATTCATTATAATTTTGTCCGGGGAGTGGTATCCCGCAATTCCTCCTATAGTTGAATATATGCTCACTGCAAAGGGAAGAACACTGGAAAATATATTGACTGAATTGTGTATTTGGAGTGAAAGGTTTATGATCTGATATAATTCTCAATTTTAAAAGTGTGGTAATTGTTGAGAAAATGATAATCTGAAATATAAGTTCTGTATGAGGTACATATAGTATGAAAGTTAGAATTCAGGAACAGGAGAGTATAAAGCAGGTTGAAGTAATCATTTTATGCAGGGAGCAAACAGCTCTTGTAAATCGGCTGGCAAAAAGGATTGAACAGCTTGCTTTTTATATAATAGCCCGGAATGGTAACCGGACCGAACAGCTTTCACTTGAAGATATATATTATTTTGAATCGGTGGAAAACAGAACATACATTTATTGCAAAGAAAAGGTTTATAACTGTGATATGCGATTGTATGAACTGGAGGAAAAATTAAAAGGTACTGCATTTCAAAGAATCAGCAAATCCGGTATCTTAAACCTGGATAAAATGAAAAGTGTAAAAGGGCAGATTAACGGACGTTTAATGGTGTTACTGGATAATAACGAGAAAATAATTGTTAACAGGAGCTATGTTTTAAAAGTAAGAGAACACATCCAGTCACTATAATAATTTAAGCCATCACATTAAATTATAATGCAACTTAATGACCGCTATGAGCAACTTGCGTTCCAAACCATTGTTTGCAGGCAGAATACCTGATAGGATCCAGGTTATAAAAACAATGCAAGGGAAGGGTGGCAAAATGTATTTAGTCGGGGAAAGATGGTTTAGCGGAAGCCTGCAGGCAATTTTTTTTAATTCGGGCATTTTAATCTGGATTGTTTCTGAGATAATTATTTTTTTATTAACTATAAAAAAAGATAAAAAAGAGAAAAAAACAAAGTCGCCGGATCAATTATCAATATACGCCGTAATGGCTGGAAACATCATTGGCTGCTTACTTGCTTTGTTTACAGTGGAATACCTTCAAAGTGATATTTCAGGTGTTGCAGCGTGGGCCGGAATTATTATTTTATATTCGGGTATTTCTTTCAGATGCTATGCGGTAGGTATATTAAAAAGATTTTTTACAGTTGCAGTTAAAATTAAAGAGGGGCATAAAATTATTAAAAAAGGTCCATATGCGTATCTAAGACACCCTGCGTATGCAGGAAGTATTTTATCCTTACTGGGTATGCAGCTTGGAATAAAAAGCTTATCGGGCTTCCTGATTGTACTGATAATAGTAATATTGGCTTACAGTTACCGGATCAAAGTGGAAGAAAAGACGTTGACTGCATATTTCGGACCGGAATATGAAATTTATAAAAAAGAAACAAAAAGGATTATTCCTTTTATATTTTGAAAACAGGTGCCATATATGAAACGGATACTTCAGATAATCAATAACATGGGAATTATATTTACAGCATCCATAGTGATAGTTATTGCCATGCATTTGCTTGATACCCGCAGTACGGTGGAGGTAAAGACATTACTGAATTTATTTATTATTGCAGGTTCAACACAAATCGTGTCTGCAATTATGGATCATGTTATTATTAAACCAGTCTGGCTGCACATGTTTACAGAGTTATTGGCAATGGAAGGATTGGTTTTAATATCCGGATACCTGTCAGGTGTTTTTATTTTTGAAAAGCTCGGCTATGTATTAATTGATATATTGCTTATAGCCTTTGTATATGCTTTCACTGTTATATATTATTGGGTATCGGCAAAATATGCAGCCAATGAAATAAATCAATATTTATATAATAAAAATAGATAAAAGACAATATGGCATGGAATTATAACAGTGAATATTGTATACATAAAACGTTTAAATAAAATTTCTCCGGGTATAAATATCACAATAAATTATATCCCAGGAGGAGAACAGGATGAAGCTAAAGAGAATCAAATATAAGCTGCTGCTGGTGTTCATGCCCGTATTTTTACTGTCTTTTATTGTACTTTCCGCAATCAGCTATTATTTATCAAGCAATGCACTGTCCACAAGCGTAGAGGAAACCGGCATGGCTATCGGAAGGGAATATGCCGTGAAAGTGTCGGATTATGTAGAGCAGGCTATTATTCAACAGGAAGCCTTCGCAGCCGAAATTGTTTATATGGGAGCTGCCGGGAATCAGCAGCAGCTTGTAAAAGCGCTGGAATGGAGCAGATCCAGAAGCAGGGTGTTGGAAAGTGCTGTTTTTATCGCACCCTCCGGAGCCGCGGTCAGGTCAGACGGAACTGCTGTTGAATTAGGTGATAGAGATTATTTTAAAAAAGTTATGGAAACAAAGGCCCCGGTGGTTTCGGAACTGATTACATCAAGAACTACCGGTAAAACAGCATTTAATGTTGCTGTACCGGTAATGGACGGAAATCAGCTGCTGGGGGTGTTGACAGGATCCTTTGCAATGGAAAAGCTGGGCAGTCTGATGAGTGATTTGAAGTTCCTGGATTCGGGCTATGGTCTCATTGCGGATGACTCAGGCATCGTCATTGCGTTTCCCGAAGCGGAGGAAACCGTAGGCAAACTGGATTTGTCCAAAGAAGACATCGACACATCTCTCAAAACCAGGGAAGCCAAACTGGACAGGAAGCTAATGGATTTGTACGCCCGAAGCATGAAAGAAAATGTGCAGGTCGTGGGTAAATACAACTCCATTAGCAGTGTTGAAGTGATAGGCACTTTTACGCCGATTGCTTTGGCCGGGGACCGCCAGTGGAATATTCTGATTGCAGCTCCTGCGGCAGAAGAGTATAAGCCTGTAAACACACTGGCTCGTTCCATGCTTCTCATTTCATTGATATGTATACTGATTTCGGTTGTTGTCACTCTTATTTTCAGCAGCAGAATGAGCAGGATTTTCATCGGTCTAAAGGATGAATGCCTGGTCATGGCGGAGGGCGACTTCAGTAACCGGAATGAAGTTGTTAAAACACACGATGAACTGGGGCAGGCTTCCGCAGGATTAATGAAAATGCGGTCCAATGTAAGAGAATTGATTGCCAGAGCCATGGATGGGGTAGAGCAGGTTGCTTCTTCAAGCCAGCAGTTGACGGCGGTATCCGAACAATCTGCCAGCGCCGCCAATCAAGTGGCGGATTCGGTGGGAGAGATCGCCTCCGGAGCCGAAGCCCAGGCCGTATCCATCAAGAAGTTGGGCGGGGAATCCAAAAGGATAATGGAGGGACTGGAGCAAATTGACAGCTCTGCCAAAACTGTTGAAAGTATTTCCATGACAGCCAGACAGAATGCGGACAGCGGGCTGCTCAAAGTGGAAGAGGCCATTGCCCGGATGGAGAAGGTAGGCCAGGGTTCTGGTGAAATGCAGGAAACTGTCGCAAAATTGCAGAACGGCTTTGCGGAGATATTTCAGATTGTGGATCTCATTACTTCCATTTCCGAGCAAACCAACCTGTTGGCTTTGAATGCTGCTATAGAGGCAGCCCGCGCCGGAGAAAACGGCAGAGGGTTTTCGGTGGTGGCCGACGAAGTACGCAAGCTGGCGGAGGAATCACGGACAGCGGCCGACCGGATCAGATTACTGGTAAAGGACAATCAGGAAAACGTTAAAATGACCGTTCAGGTTTCCAATGAGAGCGCAGAAAGCATTGGGCTGGGAATCACCCATGTTTTCTCTACCGGAGAAAGCTTTAAAGAAATTAAAGCTTCCATTGAAAGTCTTTCGAAAGAAATTGAAGGGGTGTCTGTATCCATTGATCAATTGGCCGGGATCGCCACAAGTTTCTATGGACAGCTGGATAAAATTAATGAAATGAGTGATAAAACTTCTGACGAAGCGCAAAATGTCTCTGCCGCGACCGAACAGCAGTTGGCGGCAATGCAGGAAGTGGCGGGCTCCAGTCAGAGCCTTTCTGAAATGGCCGGCAATTTGCAGGAGATCATAGCTGAATTTAAAATATAATTTAAGACTGCTTTTTAACAATTTTTTAATATTTGAGCTTTATAATAAAACAATAGATAATAGTTATATTGGAGGAAAAGTCTATGATTAACATTCTTGTTGTTGAAGATGATATAAAGCTCAATCAACTGGTCTGTACTTATCTTAATGAAAACGGATATGACGCAAAAGGGTGCTTTAATCCGCGCGAGGCGTACGACCTGATGTATAACAATCTGTATGATCTTATAATTTCGGATATCATGATGCCTGAAACAGATGGTTTCGAATTTGCCGAAACAGTGAGGCACGTAAACAAAACCATCCCTATTCTGTTTATGACGGCCAGGGATGATATTTCCTCAAAGCAAAGAGGTTTTCGGGCAGGCATTGACGATTATATGGTAAAACCCATTGATATGGACGAGCTGGTGCTGCGCGTGGGTGCGCTGCTGCGCCGGGCGAATATAGAGAACGAAAGGTGCCTGACGGTTGGAAGCCTGGTGCTGGATGCCGACGCTACGACTGCGGTGGTGAACGGTGAAGAGATTCCCGTAACCGTGCGCGAATTCAATATCCTTTTTAAACTGCTGTCCTATCCCAAACGCACCTTTTCCCGCGCACAGCTCATGGATGAGTTCTGGGGCATTGACAGTGAAACCAGCCTGCGCGCCGTGGATGTATATATAACGAAAATCCGGGACAAGTTCTCAGGCTGTGAGAATTTCAGGATCGTCACCGTACATGGCTTAGGCTATAAGGCGGTGCTGCAATGAAAAAGAAACAATTGGAGAAGGATGGCAGGGTCAAGTCAAAGCACTTCTCGTGGAAGGAGTATGTACTGGTCTATTTTGTATTGCTGACACTGGCTGCCGGACAATGGATGATCTATAACGAATATGTTCATTTTGGCAGCATGCCGCCGGAATATATCTGGGGGATGCTGGGATATTGGGCAATTGTCACTGCTGTTTTTTGCCTGGTGACGGTCCGGCAGAGAATCCGTATCTTTGACAAGCCCATGCGCAGGCTGAGTGAGGCGGCCAAGCAGGTGGCGGGGGGCGATTTTTCGGTGTATCTTGAGCCCATGCATACCGCAGACAAGTTGGATTATGTAGATGTGATGCTTGAGGATTTCAATAAAATGGTGGAAGAACTTGGGAGCATAGAGACCTTGAAAAATGACTTTATTGCCAATGTATCTCATGAAATCAGGACACCGCTGTCCGTGATCCAGAGCTATGCCATCGCGCTGCAGAAACAGGATTTGCCTGAGTATAAACGCAAGGAATATACCGACACAATCATCAGCGCAAGTAAAAATCTGACAGGACTTGTAACCAATATCCTCAAGCTCAGCAAGCTGGAAAATCAGGAGATTACTCCAGCCGCCGGGCTTTTTGACCTTTGCCGGCAGCTCTGCGATTGCGCACTTGCGTTTGAGGATGCATTGGATGAAAAAGGTATTGAGCTGGAAGCCGATATTGAGGACCGTGCCATGATATATGCCGATGCAAGCATGCTGGAAATCGTATGGCATAATCTACTTTCAAATGCTCTCAAATTCACTGAGCCGGGAGGTAAAATCATCTTGAGGCAAGTGTCGGATGAAGATACCGTAACGGTATCCGTATGTGACACTGGATGCGGCATGAATGAGGAAACCATGAAGCATATTTTTGATAAATTCTATCAGGGAGATACCTCCCATTCCCGTGAAGGCAATGGCCTTGGTCTTGCGCTTTCGCTGCGTGTCATTGAACTGGCGGGCGGCTCCATATCGGTAGAAAGCCAACCGGACAGAGGAACAGCCTTCACTGTAAGGCTGAAAGCCGGACTATACTGATAGCCGGCAGCAGCCGTTTCACAGATACCAACAAGCATTTTTTTTATTATGTATACCCTCTATTGACAACGTATTGTACATTGTCAATAGAGGGTATAATATTTTGCATTAACATTTCTCAAACATTTCATAAACACTTCACAAACAATCCTCCGTTAAGATAAAGATGATAAATGAAACAAAAATCAAACTTTAATTAAATGGAGGATTACATGAAAAACCATACTAATGAGACAAATACATTATATCTTGTTACAGGTGTTGCCGGAAACCTGGGAAGCAGCGTAGCCGCCAAATTGCTGGAGGAAGGTAAAAGTGTGCGCGGTCTTGTGCTGAAAGGCGATCCCGCTGCTATCCGCGTGCCCGGGGAAGTAGAGGTCTGCACAGGTGACGTAACGGACACCGATAGTATCCGGCGTTTTTTCAAGGTGGATAATGGCACCCGGATTGTCGTGATCCACTGTGCGGCCATCGTTACCGTCAACCCGGACTTCAGCCGGAAGGTGTACGATGTCAACGTCGTCGGCACTAAAAACATCCTGGATGCCTGCATCGCTCATAAGGCGGAAAAACTGGTCTACGTCAGCTCAATCAGCGCAATTCCGGAATTGCCCTACGGCACTGCTATCACCGAGGTAAATAACTATGATCCGGATGCTGTCACAGGGTTTTACGGTAAAACGAAAGCTGAGGCATCACAGGCTGTGATGGAGGCGGTGCGCACGCAGGGCCTGGATGCGTCCATCGTATTTCCGACAGGGATCTGCGGTCCGGATGACTATGCCTTTGGCCCGGTGGCCAGTTTCATCATTGATTACTGTGCAGGAAAAATGCCCTGCGGAGTAGCAGGCAGCTTCAATGCCGTAGATGTGCGGGATCTGGCTGCCGCAATTGTGACATGCTGCGGGAAAGGCCGCAAGGGTGAGGGTTATATTCTCGGTAACGAGTGTGTGACCATGCAGCAGATGTTCCAATTGCTCAGCACACGTACAGGTACAAAAGAGGTCAAGATGATTTTGCCTGCAGGTGCAGCCAGGTTCCTTGGAAAGCTGTCCGACCTGGTCGGGAAAATAACCCAAAAACCTGTGCGCATGACCAGCTTTGCAGTATACAGCCTGATACGCAACAACGTATTCGACTGCTCAAAGGCGGAGCGGGAGCTGGGCTATCGTACACGTCCCTTTGAAGACTCCATTGCCGATACCATCACGTGGTTGGAGCGCGAACACAAAATTCAAACCGGAAGAAAGCTTCATGAATTTGAATTACAATGACTCTGAATGAAGGCAGGAGAGCAATCACATTAAATGGATCATAGAAAATCTATTATAAAAAGGAGAAATTTATTATGAGTGAAATCACGAAAAATGCGGATGGTTTTGTAGGTTATGAATACAAGGAGGTTATAGTGAAGAGGAGTATGGAATCGGTGTATAGCGATGGCTACACCAACTTCGGCTGGATATTGGAAGGTACCTCGGTTCCAATCCAGAGTTTTAACTCGGTAACCATGAAATTCAAGCGTGACCGCAAGATCCGCAATAAGGCCGAGCTGACCAGATTGCAGCGGCAATTCGAGGCCTGTGTTGCTGAAATAGAACGGCTGGAATTTTCCAAGGCTGTTGGCGCTTCAACAGTTGCCTATATTATGGGAGTTGCGGGAACGGCATTTATGGCCTCCGCTGTGTTTGCCCATATTGCAGGCATGCTTCCGCTTTCGGTGATTCTGGCAATACCCGGTTTCATCGGTTGGATAATCCCTTATTTCTGCTACATGAAGTTACGCAACAAAAAAACTGAGCAGGTTGCTCCCCTGATTGATCAAAAATATGATGAGGTTTACGAGGTATGCGAAAAGGCTGATGGTCTGGTGAATAAGTAATCAACAGATCGGTCCTGCTAGATTGTCTCGGAAAGCTCACCGATAAAATCGCCGATTCTTTTTAATTCTGAATCAGTATAATGATTTAATAACACAGCAATCTTGTCATATGCTTTTTTGTGGAGTTGTTCATGGATTAAGAATACTTCCTTTCCAAGCGGAGTCAGAGAATAGAAAATTTCCTTTTTGTTCCCTTCCATGCGATAGGTGTTGATCAATTTCTTTTTTAACAGCTTTGAGGTAATTTTAGAAATGCCGCCTTTTGTAATGCTCATCTTTTGTGAGATTCCAATTGCATTAATAAACGGGTTTTTTTCAATACAGTCAACAACATGGCACTCTGTCAACGTAATATCGGATATGTCCTTGCAGCTTTTTTCAGTCAGTAGTTCTTTAAGGTATTGGTCCTCATAATTTCCTATATTGATTTTATTTATAAAATTTTCAATTTTTAAAGTAAGATCACTTATTATCTGCTGATCTCTTTTTAAGGTCATAATCATTCACCCCATGTTGAATAGTTATGTTTCACTGTAAACTATTTTATTATACCATAATCAAAGTAACTGTAAATATTATAAATTCAAAATGATTGACCGGGAAACCATCGTATGATACCATTAATATAGTTTACACGGAAACTATATTAATGGAGGTAAAGGTTGAAAGAAATTATAAAAATGAGTAAAGGAGGTACCGAGCCCATGCCATTTCTATCATTATGTTTTGTGCGAAATGCTGGGCATGGGCATAAATATGAAAATTGATTTGACATATCCCTTGCATAAGAAAATGTGGCATCAGTTATTTAAAGTACCTGTAACGGACAGGGTGGAAGTATGATTAACATTTTTAAGAAATTTAAACAGGCAGCAGGATCACAAAATACCGAAGGCCAATGTCCTTTGTGTAAGAACCATTGTTCTCTGCAAGCCCCCAAGTGCATGCGCGGAAAAGCCTACTCCAAAAAAGTGCTGGCTCAAAAGAGTCAAAAAAAGTAGAGTGGTCGCAACGGCAGCCTTTGCTTCTTACAAGCCACATGATGAGGTATAGTGTGACTGCCTTAATTATGCTGCCTGTGCTGTCGTCTGTTATGTCCTTTAGGCAAACTGCCGTTGCATAAGGCTTAGGCCTTATGCAACGGGTAGTCCGGCATTTCTCAAGCCGCCGCCATTACCTTGTGGGTTTCCAGCCCGATTTGTCCAACCAGGAAGCTCTCTGGCGTAAATAATTTTGAAGAATTGTTATTTGCTCTTCCCAGGTTCGAGAGGTCTGGGTGGTAAACATTCCTATCATGGATGTATTTAAAATATTCCACTTCTGGAAATTACGCCCCGCAGCATTACTTAACGGAGCAGTTAACCTCCTGACCAGGGCGTCAAGCTGGGCATCGGCCAAAGGACCGCTGCGCAGCTCCTGCCAGCGTGCATTGATCTTGCTTTGGAAACTTGGATCCTGCATTAGTTTGTAGTACCAGTCGGTAGTAGTGTTCATCCCGAATGCCGGCTGAAACTGCCAACCTTCAACATTGGATGAAGGCATCCCCATCATTTTAACACAGTCAAAACCAAGGTCGTAATCCCAGAGAGGACCTGCTTTGAGCTTTTGGCTGCGGTCTTTATATATGTATGTACTGCGCATATATGAATCACCTTCACGGGCAAGTTCATTTTCAATTATGTAGTTTATGAATGAATCGACGTCAATATACGCGGGATATCCGGATTGAGAATCGGATGGATTTGCAATGCGCAGAGAGTTATGAACCTTCTGAATGTAATTGGTTATCCATGCCAGCTGCTGCGGCTGTGCGTCACCGGGCTCTTTAAGCTCAAGGTCGGACCAGCCGCTTCCTTTAATCAAGGGTTCTTCAGCTGCCATCATGTTGAACTGCATAAGGTAACCGCCGGTAATATTCGGTTCGGTCAAATCATCCTTCTTAAGTTTTTTTAAGTTTATGCGATCCTTGTCTATGTCCAGAGTTTCGGTGAGCAGGTATACCCCCTGATAATCGTCTGAGGATATTGGCTGACTGTCCAGATTAAGATAGACTTCCACGAAGGTGTAACGGGGTGCAGGCAATCCAATAGTTTTTCCGATCTCATAGGCAAGTGCATTACGGATCAGGGACTTGTCCGGATAAGGTGAGAGCAGCGCCCAGTCACCGTCACCCGGCATACCCATTATGGGGTACTTGGCGTCTTTGCCCTCGTTATCCCACAGTTCCAGGCGGTAAGGTGTCTTTTCGAAGCTTGCCGATGATTGTCCTCGTATGTGGAAGCCGCCGCGTGTGGCAAAAGTCGGGGTCTGCAGCAGGGATGCGGCATTGTTCTTGGGCTCCATCAGCATAATAGCCACATCTCTGTAATCACGGGCCGGCTTTCCTTTGCCGTAGGCATCCAGAATGAGGACAGGGAGATCGTGATTTGCATCAATGGAGCTGGCAATATAGACTGCTGTACCCATAGCCCCCTCTGGAGCTCCGTTGATAAAGGACTGAACTCTAAGCTGAGTTGTTCGTGTAATTGCCAACGTGCTGCTAAAAACCGGAGAGCTGCTGGTGGGAACACTTCCATCAGTGGTATAACGGATTTGGGCATTGCTTATTTTTGAGCTTAATGATACAGAAACCTGGTTTCTGAAAGTACATCCTTGCGGAGAAAATACAATATCCCCTGTCAGCTTCTTTTGAGGAGAATCATCTTCAGGCTTGGTTTGAACCGGAAACTCGGTTATAATTTTCAGCAGATATTGTTTTAACAGTGATACATCAAGCGCGTCTACACTGTTATCTCCATTCAAATCTGCCGTCACCGGGTCGTTAATTTTTGAAATACCTAACAAGTATCCTTTCATAATGGAATAATCTATGGAGTCTATGGAGCCGTCGGAATTTACATCACCGTACAGCGTAGCCGCAGCAGCAAATGTAACAGAATAAATACTGATTACAAGTGCAATGGCTGTTGATAAGATTAGCAAACGATTTATTTTCATGCAAAAATACCTCCAATAAAATAAAATTTAATAATTTATTACTTTTTTTACTTATTCTTAAGACAGGGAAACAGAAGCGACAGCACAAGCCGGACGACTTTAGTTTGCGTGAAAGTGTTTTCATACAGTTAACATGGTATTATAGTTACAATATAAATTTTTCAAAGTTCAAAGTTTCAATAATTTCAAAGTAAATTATTATCATATTTTCTATAATTTTACAAATTAATTATACACTAAAAAAGTACTTTTTAAAACTATAAATTACAAAAAATAACTACCTGGTAAAAAAATATAAATTTTATGTGCTATTTTGGAAACATTTCACTTTTTCTGAAAGTTACAACCTGGAAAAATAAAAACAAGGATAAATATTTCAGCTTGTGCAATAATTATGAGTAATTATGATATAATTAAAAGCAAATATAAATAAACCATATGGAAAGCCTGATGGAGTTGGAGGATAACACTGTTGGAGATGGACTTTGACATAACGAAAATAAATGAAACAATAGTCGATATGATTGATGACCGTATTCTGGTTTGTAATACGGATGGGCAGATAGTTTTCTCCAATAAGGCCATACAGTCATTTCTAGGTTTTACCTGTTCAGAGTTAAAAAGAAAAAACATTTTTGATATCATTGAGGACATTCATATCAATAAGGCTAAAACCATAATTAACAGTGTATCGGAGGAGCCTTCCAACTGGGCGGGGTTTTTATTTCACGGCAGGTATGATGTATTAAAGCTTCATCTTAAGTTTTTCCGCAGGAACAATCTTATATATATTTATGGTAATGAAAAATATGTAGAGTATGAAAGAATACGAAGAAAGCTGGATGTTGAAATAGCCAATGCTGTCAAAATCCACAAACGCTCACTGCCTGAGAGTCTTCCTGACACCGGGGATATCTCTTTTGCTTCCCTGTATATTCCTGCCGAAGAACTGGGCGGAGATTTATTCGATGCATTTAAAGTGAACAATGGGCTGCTGGATGATTATTTTGATCAATATGTATGTTTTATAGCCGATGTTTCAGGACATGGGTTAGACAGTGCCATGCTGGCTATTTTTGTAAAGGATACAATAAGAAGTTTCTTCAGACTCAAGCATGTACCGGGACAATTATTGTCTCCTAAAGAAATCATGCATTTTTTTATTGAGCAGTATATAAAGGAAGGGTATCCGGATCAATACCTGGTTTGCCTTTTCATAGCCGTTTTTGATTTAAAGACAAATGAGTTGACTTATTGTAATGCGGGGTTACATACATGTCCTTTAATGGTCAAGGATAAAGATAATATAATAGAGCTGAACCATGCGGGTCTTCCGATTTCAGCAGCAATAGACGCTGATTTGTTAAAGTATGAGGATTTTTCTCTGCCGCTGTTCGCGAACATGACCTTGTTTATTATGTCCGATGGATTACCGGAGCAAAGATCTAATAATGAATTCTATGAAGACAGGCTTAAAAAGCTGCTTACTGAAATTTACTGCATGAAACCCTCTCATATTATACAAGGAATTCATGAAGATTTTACTGATTTTTTACAATACGAAAAAATCAAAGATGATATAACCCTGGTTATAGTGAAACTATTTCCGACATTGGACTGAATGTTAGATTTCTATTTATGGATTTAAGGAGGGAAATTTTATGCAGCAAATACTGGATGGTATTTTAGAAGCTATTGAAGATGAGATCAAAGCTCAGAAACGTTATCAGATACTGGCTGAAAGGGCAGAGGATCCAAAAGTTAAGAAATTCTTTGAACAGTTGAGAATAGATGAAGAAAATCATGAAAATGTACTGCGCAACCGTTATGAGGCTTTTGTAAAAATGTTGAACGCCGATAAAGGGGAAAACGGATGAGCCCCTCACCGATGGAACGTATTAGACAGGATATTAAAAAAATGAAAACATTGAGCCGGGATTTTTATAATAGAGATTCACTGACAGTTGCAAAAGAACTCCTGGGAAAGGTGCTTGTACACCATATCGGCGGGCAGAAAATTTCTGCAAAAATCGTTGAAGCCGAAGCATATATGGGTATCGAAGATAAGGCTGCGCACTCCTATGGCGGGAAAAGAACGCCGAGAGTGGAGGTTATGTACGGAGGGCCGGGATTTTCCTATGTATTTATTATATACGGTATGTACTACTGCTTTAATATAGTTACCAGGGAGGAAGGAAATCCCCAAGCTGTTCTGATAAGGGCAGTTGAGCCCATAGCAGGATTTGACCTCATGGCTCAAAACAGATTTAAAAAGCCATATGAACAGTTGACTGTGAGCCAAATAAAAGGGCTGACTAATGGGCCGGGAAAATTATGTAATGCATTTCTGATTGATAAAAATCTAAACGGAGAAGATTTGTGCGGCAGCAGGCTATATGTAGAAGATGGAGCAAATGAAAAATTCAGTACTGTATCTACCACACGGGTTGGGGTAGATTATGCCGGGGAAGCCAAGGATTATCCCTGGAGATTTTATATAAAAGATAATAAATATGTGTCTGTAAAATAATTAAAAGGTGATTAAAGCAGTGAAATAACAATGCTTTAATCACCTTTTAACTCATTTGAGGTGGTTTACGGCACGCCTGCGAATTGGCTGTTGTACAGATCCGCATAAAAGGTATCTCCCGACAGCAGCTCTTCGTGGGTTCCCTTTTCAATAATTGTGCCGTTCTTCATAACCAAAATCATATCGGCGGATTTGATGGTGGAAAGCCGGTGGGCAATCACAAAACCGGTCTTTCCCTTCATAATCCTGGCCATGGCTTTTTGAACCTCTGCTTCCGTCCTGGTGTCAACGCTGGAGGTAGCTTCGTCAAAAATCATCAAAGCAGGGTTTGCCAGCATAGCTCTGGCTATGGTCAACAGCTGCATCTGCCCTTGAGATACACTGCCATCCTCACTGGAGATCATTGTGTCGTAGCCGTGCTCCAGCGTGCGGATAAAGTGGTCGCACCTTGCCTCCTTTGCCGCCTGGATGATTTCCTCCCGGGAAGCGTCCATTTTTCCATAAGCGATGTTCTCGGCAATGGTGCCATGGACCAGCCAGGTGTCCTGGAGCACCATTCCTACCATTTTCCGAAGCTCGCTTTTGGGAAGGTCCTTGATATCCGTGCCGTCCAGGAGGATTCTGCCGCCGTTCAGTTCATAAAATCTCATAAGGAGGTTAACGAGTGTGGTCTT
The DNA here is from genome assembly GCA_023392075.1 of Bacillota bacterium. Lineage (GTDB taxonomy): Bacteria > Bacillota > Clostridia > Acetivibrionales > DSM-1351 > Ruminiclostridium. Next base: position 17,889 of record JAEVZU010000005.1, read on the forward strand.
CCCGGCACCGGTTGGTCCGACAATTGCAATCATTTCGCTGGGACGTACCGTAAGGCTTACATCCTGCATCAATATGGTATCGGGGTCATAGCCGAAGCGAATGTGCTCAAAGCAGACTGCACCTTTGGGGACGGCTATATGTTTGGGTGAAACGGTATCCGGTATTTCCTCTTCCTCATCAAGAAATTCAAAGACACGTTCCGCGGATGCCAATGCTGCCTGCATAGAATTCAAAAAGTAAGAGGCCTGGGCGATAGGGTCGGAAATCTGGTTGACGTACTGCAAAAAGGCTTGTACGGTGCCAATGGTCATACTGCCTCCGACTGCAAAGATACCGCCGGCAATAGCGGTGACAACAAATCCAAGCTGGGTCAGAAACCGAATAGCCGGATAAATGGCATACATGACAAACTGAGCTTTTTTATTAGCTGCGTATTGCCTCTCACTGATTTCTTTGACAATGCTTGTGACCTGTTCCTGCTGATTGAAGCTTTTAATGATGAGATTGCCCGAAAAGAACTCTTCAATATTTCCGTTCAATTCGCCCAGGGCGGCCTGGTTTTCGGCAGCGACCTCAAAGTTTTTCCCTGAAATCCATTTGGTTGCGAACAGGCTGACCGACATGGCCGCCAGGATAAGCACAGTCAGTAAAGGGCTTTGGGACAGCATGATGCCGATGCTGATGGTAATATTGACTGCTGCACTGATAAACTGCAGTAGTCCGGTTTTCAGAACCTCCGCAACCCTGTCCGGATCATTTGTAATTCTGCTTAATATATCTCCTGTCTGATGGGAATCGTAATAACGCAGGGGAAGCCGGGTAATTTTTTCACTCATCTTCTTGCGTAAGGACAATACCAGCCTTTCCCCTATACCAGCCATGATATATTCCTGTATAAAAGAAAAGAAGGAACTTAAAAGGTAGGCTGCAAGGAACAGGAGAAGCGGTCTTTTCAATATATCCGCCAGCAGGTTAAAGCTGCTGGCGAAGCTATTGCCATATTCTTGCCCACGGATGCCCACGATCAATGCGTCAATAGCTCTGCCCAATATAAGTGGTGTGACGGCAAATAAACCGATACCTGCTAGAGTGGCAAACACCACTGCAATCAGCCGCCATTTTTGCTGCAGGAGCAGACCCAGCAGCCTTTTGACGGCTGCTTTTGAGTTTTTGGGAACGTCCTCCATTTCAAAGTTATTCACAGGGCGCTTTTTATTCTTATCCTTGTTATTTTTCATGCTCTGCGGGTCTCCTTTTCCGAAAGCTGAGAGTTGGCAATTTCCCTATATATGCTGCAGGTTTCAAGAAGCTCCTGATGCTTGCCGATTCCGGCGATTTTACCTGCATCCAGTACAATAATCCGGTCGGCATCCATAATCGTACTAATCCTCTGGGCGATGATAACAACGGCCGCATCCCGCAAGCGGCACTTTAATGCCCCGCGCAGAGCAGCATCTGTCTTAAAGTCCAGCGCCGAAAAGCTGTCGTCGAACACATAGACTGCTGCTTTTTTTACCAGCGCCCGGGCGATACACAGCCGCTGCTTCTGTCCGCCCGAAAAGTTTGTGCCGGCCTGGGCCACCGGACTGTCATAACCTGCTCCGAGAGAAGCTATAAAGGAATCTGCCTGGGCGGTTTTTGCAGCGCACCGCAATTCCTCCAGAGTAGCCGCCTTATTTCCAAAGCGCAGGTTATCTGCTATGGTGCCGCTGAATAAAAAGGCCCTTTGAGGAACATAGCTGATCCGTTCACGCAGCTCATGCTGTGTGATATCACGGATATCCTTTCCCTCCAGAAGAATCTGTCCGGACTGGATATCATACAGGCGCAGCATGAGGGCGGCAACAGTGCTCTTACCCGAGCCGGTGCCGCCGATAATGGCAGTGGTTTTTCCCCGCTCACAGCTGAAGCTGAGTTCCTCCAGAACGGGTTTTTCAGCACCTCTATAGGTAAAAGCAACATTTTGAAATGTGATTTTTTGGGGATTGTCCCTGTCCAGCTGCCCGGGTGTTTCTGCTGTATCCATTATCTCAGGGGCCATATCCAATACCTCCTGTATACGGTCCAGGCAGGCTGTCATTCTGGGCACCATCACAAGCACCATGGCCGACATCATGAGGAACATCAGCGTCATAATGGTGTACTCCGTGACTGCTGAAATACTTCCCACCTGTATTGACTGCTGAAGCACAAGATGACCTCCAAACCAGACAACCATGGCCATCGCCAGACCCATGATCACCCATACCAGCGGATTAAAAGCGGCAAAGGTCCTGTTTAAGCGGATCACATTGCCGGCATACCCGGTGAACGAATCGTCAGACCGCTTCTTCTCATATTCAGTGTTGTCAAAGGCACGGATGACCCGGATCCCTGTAATGGACTCCCGAACGATTCTGTTAACCACATCCACCCGTTTTTGGATGGTTTGCGATATAGGACTTGCTTTCCTGAACAGAAAAAAGATGACTATGAAAAAGGCAAGCATGGAAGCAAGCGGAATGTACACCAGCGGAGGGCTTATGGCTATGGTCATGATTACCGCAGCTATGGCAACAAGGGGTGTTGGCAGAACCATTTGTGAGATCATGATAATAGTCTGCTGGATGATGGTGATGTCTCCGGTGGCGCGGGTAATCATGGATGCCGTGCCAAAGGAATTAAACTCCTTTACGGAGAGGAGCTGCGCCTTTTCAAAAAGTCTTTCTCTCAGGTGCTTTCCGGTCATGGCTGCAAGATCGGCGCAAAGGTAGCTGCCCAAAAGGGAAATGAGCGCGGTAATACCTGCAGCAGCCAGCATCTGCAAGCCGATGGTTACAATGGCAGATATATTGTTTTTTGCAATTCCATTATCAATGATCTGTGCAACAAAATACGGAACAAGCAGGGTTCCGAATGACTGCAGCAATGAGGTGAAGCTGATCAGGAATAACACTTTCTTTTTGCTTTTTAAAAATTGCAGCAGGTATCTCATTATAATGAATCCTCCTTAATAAATCCATCCTCATTAATCAATAACGGCCGCTGGACCGGCTATGACTTATGGTTTTCCTGCTCCAGCAAATGCAGGATTTGTGTCAGCTGTTCCAGAAAGGCGCGTTCACCGTTTACCATGGCTTTTCTTTCGGAAGCGTCCATATTTGAAAAGGACAGCTCCTCCATACGGAGCATATCCGACAGAACGCCGGCGGCATATTGCATGCCTGCTTCCGTCAGCACAATATACTTGTTCCGTTTGTCTGCATTTGCAATTTCTTTTGAAATGTATCCCTTTTTTTCAAACATATCCAATATTGTGTTGACCGTTTGCTTGGGATACAGCAGCCTTTCACAAATAAAGCGCTGAGTGCACCCGTCCTGATTTTCATATATGGTATGAAGCACAAAAAGTGAACTCGATGTAAGTCCATACATTTTTGCCAGCTTCTCATAGATGGCACTGATCCCGAAATATACCTCATAATAGTTCTTGATGGTTTCTCTTATTTCATTCGGCATAAAAAGTCTCCTTATCCAAATATAGTCCGAAAACGGACTAATAAGATGATAACCTATTTCATGGATTTTGTCACGTGGGCATTTTTCATAAAATTTGAGCAAGAATACGGAGATATATTTTGTTTAATATTAATGTCCATTGGACAGGCAGGTAAAGAAATTACTTATTTCAGTAAAAAAAATATATTTATAGTAATTGTAAAAATAAATATAATTTACAATATATACAAATAATGACAGATAATGAAAAAGGTCAAGCCTCTTTAGCCGGTTTTTATCCATAAAGGACACATAAAATTCATGTTGGTATAAAAATTCCAAAAAAGAAAGGGGGTTTGTCAAATGGAAATCATTACCCTAAAACAAGAGGGTACCCGAAAGTACTGCTGCCATGAGCTGAGGTGGAATTCCGGAAACAACAATTTTTGCCGGAACATATGGAGGCGGTGTCTTTCTTACAACTGACAGCGGTAAAAATTGGAGTGAGCTTGATTCGGGCCTGGCAAATATTGATGTCTATTCTTTTGGCATAAGCGGTACCGACATCTTTGCCGGAACAAACAGCAGGGGTGTATGGAAACGTCCGGTTTTCTGAAGCCTGCTGCAATACTTAATATACAGGCTACAAGCTTCTGCTGTAAATATCCTGTTGTTTTTTGAAATCAGCTAAAAGGAACAGGGCGGACCAGACAGCCAGGATGCTCCAGTGAACACCGTAATAGGGCAGGATTTTCATTACGTCCATGCCCAGGATATGATCTGTCAGGACGAAAGGAATGCACACGGGAATGAATTGTATAAAATCAGTACTGTAAAGCATCATGCACAGACACATGCCGGCTATTCCGTAAATAACTCCGGATACGGCCATATGGGTGAGCCCGGCGAGGAAAAAGGCTGCCGGACTCAGGAGAAAATGCATCAGGCTCACAAGCAGCAGAATTTTTATAAAATGCCGGAATAATGCCGGCGACAGGGAAGCCTTGAGGAATATGGAACCTGAAAACAGGGTGCACATACCGAATAAAATTACCGTTATTCCAATGATTAAAAGCATAATAACCAGCTTGGAAAATAAAAAGTTACGTTTCGGGTACGGATAACATAGGATTACCTCCAGCATATTTTCTTCATATTCCCTGGCCCGGAGGAAGGCTGCAAAGGATGAAAAGATAAGAAGGGATTGGACATTGAATATCAGCAGTGCCACATGCATGAAAATCAGCCATGAAATATCCCTGTCCTCCAGGAAGGAAAGGCTGGTGATCAGCGCCGGCAATACTGCCCCGGCCGCAAGCAGCCACCACATTTTTGAGGCATGCAGTTTTTTTATCTCGGCTTCCATTAATCTCAGCATTACCATCACTCCTTTTTCTTCATACAGCGTACCGACAGGTATGAAAAAGCTGCAAAAGTACCGGCAAGGATCAGGATTCCGGGCCCGTAGCCCATCGGGGTATAACGTTCATAGCCCAGATATTTGGATACAAGGATAATGGGTACCAGATGGGGAAAAATATACCCATAGCTCATGAAGGTAAATGGAAATGTGAGCATGAACAGGACAAGGAAAATAATTGATGAGCCGGCAAAGCTCTGCCTCCATAAAGCTATAAAAATAACGGCCGGGATCAGACAGCCGAGGAACAATGCACTTAAGATGCCAGATACAAGGAAACGGACCGCAATAGCGCCGTCATAACCGTTAAGGACTGTATTGACACAGAGCAGAGCTCCAAAAATGGCCAATTGCAGTACAAATGTCTCTATAAAGAGCAGGATGAACTTACAGAAAAGGAGCCTGGACATGGAATTTGGTGTAATAGCCAGGTAAGGCACCATGTTGCTCTTGTATTCTCTTGTGATTATGTAGCATCCGGAGATCACAACACATGCAAAGGATATCATCTGAATAAAAACGCTGCTTTTTGTTATGATATCCGGTAAAGAAGCTTTGGGGCCTGATGCATACTGGACAAGGACAAGGATTAGCGGCACCAGAAAAGTAACGGGAACCAGTGTGATCAGGAACGTCCCTTTCAGTTTTCTGAATTCCAGGTTTAATAATTTATACATGGATGCTCCCTCCTGTAAGTTCTATGAAGTAATCCTCGAGAGAAGCCTGAACAAGCTTGCTTTCCTTTACGTCAATATCGTTTTCAACCAACAGTTTTGTAATTTTTCCGCTATTATCACTTTCTGTAATTCTCAATATGACCAGATCCCCGTCGACGGTAATATCCGGCTGGTTCACCAGTCCTTTTATAAGTCCGGCTGCCTTTACAGTGTCGCTAACCCTATACTGGATGGAATGTCCGCATTTTTTGAGGAAAACTTCCCGGCTGCTCTCTTCAAGCAGTTTCCCATTGTGGAGGATGCCTATCCGGCTGACCATTTTCTCTACCTCTGCCAGTATGTGGGAGGATATGAGTATGGTTTTGCCCTGTTTTGAAATATTTATGAGCATATCCCGGATTTCCACGATGCCCTGGGGGTCCAGCCCGTTTGTGGGTTCGTCCAGTATCAGCAGCTCCGGATCGTGCAGCAGGGCTCTTGCTATGCCAAGACGCTGTTTCATTCCAAGAGAGTATTGGCGGGTTTTCTTACCTTTCTGCTCCGACAATCCCACCAATTTCATAGCCCTGTCCACACTGGACCTGTCAGGGATATCCATCAGGATCCGGTGAATGTCCAGATTTTCTTCTCCGGTAAGGTTCAGATAAAACCCCGGCGTTTCAATGATTGCGCCAATTTTCTTCAAATGCCGGTACATGCTGTTGTCTGTCACCTTTTCACCGAACAGTTCAACAGTTCCGCCCGAGGGTTTTATCAAATTCAGCAGCATACGTATGGTGGTGGTCTTTCCGGCGCCGTTTTGCCCGATGAAGCCGTAGATATCACCTTTTTCTACCTTAAGGTCCACTTTGTCGACCGCGGCAGATTTTTTGAATGATTTGCTCAGCCCTTTGGTCTGTATGACGTATGACATTTTTGGATCCTCCTTGACTAATCAAACTTTTTTATATTTTGCCAGAAAATTTTGAATATGTCTTAACAGGCTTTCGTTTACTTCAGCTTTGATCGCGGCAGTGATTTCTCCCGCAGCCAGATAACGGTGAAACAGATAAATAACATGTGCATAGTACTCTATGACCATTGTATCGATATCCAGGTCTTTCAGAAAGCCGATCCGGACCAGCCATTGGTATATGACCTTCTGGCCGGCAAGAGCATCGTCAAACAAAACCCTGTGATACAGTTCAGCCGCCTGAGTATTGGTGCTTTGCTCGATTATAAGCATCCGGATAAATTTGTTGATTTTTTCGTTCATAAGATAGTCGTTTATAAAGCTCTGACATACAAATATGAATTCCTCCTCCTTAACCGAAGTCACTTTCTGCATTTCAGCAGAGAACGCCTGAGGGATAGCATAGATGGTTTCGGTAAAGGAATTGCAGAGAACGTCAAAAATGTCCTGCTTGCTTTTGAAATGGTGGTATACCGAGCTTTCCTTAATACCTACTTTTCCGCAGATATCACGTATGGATACCGAGCTGTAGCCCCTGAGAGAGAACAGGTCCAGGGAAACCTGCAGTATTTGGCTTTTTGTATCAATTTTGTCTTTGATCACATTAACCTCCATGAACTGTATAGCGGCCATAAAACCGTATGAAATCTCTTCACTCCTCATCCGCTATAAGTGAATAAAGGAGGTTAATCGGCCATGTGCGCTTTCAAGCTAACTACTCAACCTAACAACTGTTAGGGAAATTATACCTAACAGTCGTTAGGTTGTCAAGGGTTTTTAAGTCTTTTTATGTCAATAATATTGTATAAGATATTGCGGGAGGAGTTGTGCTTTGGAATGAAGAATATAAATATCATTATTCCACAGTGAAGGAGATGTCCATGTCGGAAAAATTGCCGGATATATTTAACAGGTTGACAGAGCAATGGTTCATAAATACCCTGGGGTTACCCACTGCAGTCCAGCAGCAGGCCTGGCCGGCAATTGCCGAAGGCAGGCACACGCTGGTATCGGCACCGACCGGTACAGGTAAGACACTTACCGCATTTTTGGTATTTATCGACAGACTGCTGGAACAGGCACGGAGCGGTGATTTAAAACAGGAGCTGCAGCTGATCTATATATCGCCGCTTAAATCACTTGCCGGGGATATACGTGAGAATCTCAGGCGTCCCCTGGACGGAATTCTTGAGGTACAGTTAAAAGCAGGTATTCCGTCAAACGGAACCGGGCTTAGTATCGGCATACGAACCGGCGATACCACTCAAAAGGAACGGAGCCGGATGATAAAGGCTCCTCCGCATATTCTTATTACGACTCCCGAATCTTTATATTTAATGCTCACCAGTAAATCAGGTCAGAAGATTCTTGGAACTGCTAAGGCAATTATTATAGATGAGCTGCATGCCCTGATTGATTCCAAACGCGGTGCTCATCTTATGCTGTCGGCTGCAAGACTGGACAGGCTGTGCGGGCAGCCGCTTCAGAGGATTGGTCTTTCTGCCACCATTGAACCTCTGGATATTGCTGCGCAGTATTTGTCTCCCGATCCGGTTGCTGTTATTGCCCCCAGGATGCAAAAGGAGATCCGGATTGCAGTGACAAGTCCCCTGTCTGAAAAGAGAATTATGATGAAAGATCCGGTTTGGCAGGAGCTTGCAAAAACAGTGTATTCATATTGCGGCGGCACGGGCAGTGTCATTGCCTTTGTAGAAGGACGGGCTTATGCCGAGAAGCTGGCCTATTTTATAAATCAGCTGGGAGGAGAGGGGTTTGCACGTACACATCATGGCAGTTTATCCAAGGAACAGCGCTTTGAGGTTGAGAACGCACTTCGCGGCGGGACATTGAGGCTCCTGTGTGCAACCTCCTCCATGGAGCTTGGAATAGATGTGGGTGATATAGATCAGGTATTCCAGATCGGCTGTCCCCGCTCCATCTCCAGTACCATGCAGCGGCTGGGGCGCGCCGGGCATAATCCAAACCGTATAAGTATCATGCATATGTTCCCAAGGGAAGCGGTGGAAGGGCTGTATTGCGGACTCACCGCAGAGGTGGCGCGAAATGGCGGTATCGAATACTCAAAACCACCCAGGCTCTGCTTTGACATCCTTGCCCAGCACCTGGTATCCATGGCATGCAGCGGCAGTTATCAGGTTAAGGAGGTAATGGAGCTGCTTTCCCGGGCCTACCCCTTCCGTGAAGTGAAAGCGGAGGACGTACGTGAAATTCTGTGTATGCTGGCGGGGGATTACGAGCATGAGAGGGATATACCCGTGCGCCCAAGAATTATTTATGACAGGCTTCATAATCAAGTAACCGGCGATGCGTACAGCCGGATGCTGGCGGTCAGTGCCGGAGGCACCATTCCTGACAGAGGTTTATATTCATGCAGAACCGAAAGCGGTGTCAGGCTGGGTGAGCTGGATGAAGAATTTGTCTTTGAAACCAGAATAGGCGACAGATTTCTCCTGGGTACCTTTGCCTGGCGTATTGTAAACATATTGAAGGACTCGGTAATCGTAACCCAGACCAATACGGCAGGTGCCAGACTGCCCTTTTGGCACGGTGAGATCAAAGGCCGGAGACTTCGGACCGGGATGGCCTTTGGGGAGCTGTTCCGCGGCCTCACCCTCGCAAATGAAACCGGTTCAATGTTAAAAGAACTTGTAAAAATGGGGCTGGATGAGCCGGCCGCAAAAAGTGCGGTGGATTTTCTGAAACGTCAGCTGCAGAGCACCGGCGTCCTGCCGGACGACAGGACCATATTGATTGAACATTTTATGGATGAAAACAGCAACCATCAGATGATGGTGCATTCGGTATTCGGCCGTCAGGTGAATGAACCGCTGTCCCTTCTTGTGAAGGAAGCAGCAAACCGCCATATGGATACCACAATAAGCTGTGTGACCGATGATGACGGATTCCTCCTGTTTCCCTATAACGGCAGTCCGCTGCCCGAAGGCCTGCTTCAGGAAGTATCACCTGCTACGGCCCGGCAGATTGTCACAGCATTACTTCCCGCCACGCCTTTATATAACATGAATTTCCGCTATAACACTGCCCGTGCCCTTTTAATGGGAGTAAGAAGCAACAGGCGCCAGCCGCTCTGGGTACAGCGCATGAGAAGTGCGGAACTGCTTTCCTCTCTGGTCGAGCAGGAAAGGCATCCCATGATCCGGGAAACAAGGCGGGAATGCCTGGAGGATTACTGGGATCTACAGGGAGTCGAATACATTCTGAATGGAATACAATCCGGTGATATTCAGATTCGTGAAATGTATCTTGATACACCTTCTCCCATGTCACTGCCGCTGAGACGACAGACAGAAGCCGCAATGATGTATGATTATTCACCCACACCGCAGAAAATATACCAAGCTGCGGCTGAAGCCTTAAAGGAGGCCGCTACAATCAAACCTGCACCTGAGCAGCTGGCCCGTGTATCCGAACGGACCAGGCTACCGGAAAATAAACAGCAGCTTCATTCCCTGCTGATGATAGAAGGAGATCTGACTGCGGTGGAGCTGACCGGCGGAGCGCTGGAAATACCGGTTGAATGGCTGGAAGCTCTTGCGGCCGGGGGACGTGTGAAATATATTGAGCCCGGTTTATGGATTGCCGCAGAGCATGAGAAGGAATACTCTGATGCTTTGGAGGGAATGGTCCCGGATGCAAGAAAACGTCTGGTTCAGAGATTGCTGAGATACAGGGGAGCTAAATCATGTGAGCAGGTGGCAGAGCGGTATCTGTGGACGGATGAGGCTGCACTTGACATTTTGACACTGCTTTGTTCACAGGGAAATGCCGTTGAACAGGAGGGGCTGTATTATCATTCCGAACTTTATGACCGTGCAAGGAATGAAACTATAAAAAGCCGGCGCAAGCAGATAAGAACCCTGCCGCCGGAGAGATATGCCGCACTGCTTGCCGGCCGCATGCTTGTTTCCGCTTCACCTGCCGAACAGTTGGAGGCGGCGCTTAAAACACTGAGTGATCAGCCGTATCCGGCAGAGGTCTGGGAGAACATTCTGCTGCCGGAACGTGTGGGAAATTACCGGCCGGAGTTTATGGACACAGTTTTATCAGGCGGAAGTATATTCTGGCAGCTCAGTCCCGAAGCTGACCTCTGCTATCACCAGACCGGGGACATCGACTGGGAGGCGGATCTGTCGGAGACGGTTGAAACCCTGGAGGGAAATGAAAAAATCATATATAATGCATTGTTAAAAAGCGGAGCCAGCTTTATGCAAAGACTTACCGGTCTGGTTCAGGGTTCGCCCTATGATACTTTGCTGCAGCTTGCAGCGAAAGGACTTGTGACCGCCGACAGTTTTATTCCCGTCCGGCAGTGGCTGGACCGGGATAAGCTGCAAAAAGGGACAGCCCGTCATAAAGTCAATGCCCGCATGAAAATCCTGTCAACCGGGCGGTGGGAAGTAACCCGGCCTCTAAAGCCTCTGACAATAGAACAGCAGCTCGACCGCAATTTTGACAGGGCCGTTATACTTTGCCGTGAGACAATACGGGGGATTTCCTGGAACACAGCCCTTGAAACACTGCGCATCTGGGAATATACCGGCAGGGTGCGCCGGGGTTACTTTATAGAAGGACTGTCGGGAATCCAGTTTATCCGGGAAAAGGAATATGCGGGAACCATGCTGGCGCTGGAACAGCCCCGTGGTCAGATTGCATGGCTGAATGCAATCGATCCGGCCCAGCAATGGGGAAAATGCCTGCAGCATATGCCGGACAGGACATTTTTAAATGTTGCCGGTACGGCTGTTGCAATGCGGGAAGGTGTTCCGGTGGCCGTTCTGGAACGTCAGGGCAGGACCTTACGGGTATTTGAGCCGGATAGTGCAGCCGAAGCACTTCAGGTATTCATCCAGGATTATTCAAGGCGCAGGATATTTTCCTCACAAAACCGTATCGTAATTAAGGATTATCCTGAGGAAGCCGCCGGGGCACTCAGCAGTGCCGGCTTTGTCCACGAGCCCCAGGGTTATGTGGCATACCGGCCATATAGATAAATGTTTTTAGCGTCAGAAACAATTTATACCGGCAAAATGGAGCAAGTAACCGTCGGCAATATGTGACTTTTGGGTGTTACAGACTACTAGTTAACTTTATAAAAAACAGCTGTAGATAAGGAATTAAAACTAATGAAAGATTTTATCATAATGGACCGGGTATCCTTCTCCTATGGGAATCGGGAGATACTTAACAATGTTCAGCTTATACTGGAAGCGGGAAGTTCCTATGCTTTAATCGGCAAATCAGGTTCGGGGAAAAGTACCATTTTGAACCTCATCGCAGGATTTTTAAAACCCGACAGGGGGACAGTAACCGTAAATGGATCGGAAGTCAGGGCTCCCAGGAGTGAAACTGCCTTTCTGTTTCAGGATTTGGGACTGTTTCCGTGGCAGACCGTAGAGGAGGCAGTTTCAATGCCGTTAAAATTAAAGGGACGGACAAACGGTATGGACGCTGCGGTAATGGAGCTGCTCGGGGAGATGCGGCTGGAAGGCCATAAGGACAAATATCCGCAGGAGTTGAGCGGAGGTGAGCGGCAGCGGGTGGCTTTGGCAAGGACATTGATCGGGGAGCCGGACCTGCTCCTGATGGATGAACCCACCTCTGCACTTGATGCAATGACAAAGGAGGAACTGCAGGGTATAATAATCAGAGAGCAGCAAAAACGGACGGCTACACTGCTGTTTGTTACCCACGATATTGAAGAGGCCGTTATTCTGGGACAGCATATCCTTCTGATGAATGGGGACGGAACTGTCTCACAGCTGGACAACCCTTATTATTCGGTAAGGAACGCAAGAGAAGAACTGGGCTTCTATGACGAATGTATCAAGCTCAGAAAGCTGCTAAAGATGGAGCTGTAAGTTTGAAAGAAATTATAAAAATGAGTGAAAGGAGGTACCGAGCCCATGCCGTTTCTATCATTATGTTCTGTGCGAAATGCCGGGCATGGGCATAAAGTATGAAGGACATAAAAAGATTAACACAGAGTCAACTGGCAGGTTTTTTAAGCTTTCTTATCCTTTGGGAGCTTCTTCATCTGCTTTTAAGGACCCGCACCGTACCGTCTCCGGTTGAAACCGCGGCCTATATACTGACAGTCCCCGGTGATTTGCTTAAACACTGTGCCGCCAGCGTACTGCGGGTGGTCACAGCTGTGGGTATTTCCATGCTCCTGGGGGTTCCGGCCGGCATCGTTCTTGGCGTTAATAAAACCTGCAGGAGATTGTTCTCACCTTTGCTGTACTTCATTTATCCGGTACCAAAGGTCGCATTTCTGCCGGTTTTCATGCTGCTGTTCGGCCTCGGAAATACCTCTAAAATTATTTTGGTGATTTTTATTATCATATTCCAGATAATACTGTCGGTGCGGGACGGAGTAGAGCACATTCCTCCGCTGTATTTCAAGGTGATGGAAAGCTTCTGCGCGTCGGCAGGCCGGAAGTACCGCTATCTGATTCTGCCGGCGATTCTCCCTAATATATTCGGCGGATTGAGGATAAGCATCGGAATATCGCTGGCTTCGCTTTTTTTTGCGGAAAATTATGCAACGGTATACGGGATCGGCTATTACATCCTGAGTGCATGGACAAAGATGGATTATGTAGAGATGTTCAGCGGAATTCTGGCCCTTGGCCTTGTGGGAATAGTGCTCTTTAAAATCCTGGACCGGCTGGAAGCAGCCTGTGCTCCCTGGCTGAAGCGTATGAATTAACGCGTTGTGCTAATTGAAGTTTTGTTTTAATTTACGGATAGATTAATTAACACAACACGTTAAGCAGATACTATTTTATAAACGAGAAATCGGTTAATTCATCGTAGGTATAGAGCTTGCCGGTCAGCCCTTTGTCCTTTGTCCACCTGATGATATTATTAAACTGGTCTTCGCTGATGGTTCCTGCGTGTGTGAACTTTCCGGTCAGGTTGGAAAGATAATTGCCGATTGCTTCAGGAAACTGGTATTTTGTCAAAATGCCGCTGTATTCCTTCACATCGGTGTCGTTCATATAATCAATGGCCTTATTGTAAGCCTGATAGAAGACTTTGATGTCCCCAGGACGGTTGGAAATTACAGCATCGGTGAACAGCAGGGTACCCCCTTTAATTCCTGCTTCTTTTGAACTTCCGAGCAGATGTGCACCCTGCTTTACAAGCATGCCTGCCTGCGGTTCGGTATAAACGACTCCGTCAATCTGATCGGACATAAGCGCTTCGGCTCTCCCCGCAAAGGAAGGTATTTCAACGATTTGATAATCAAAGCCATGCTTGGCTGCAAACTGATCCATTATATATTCCAGGAGAAAGTTCCGTACAAGAGAAATCCGTTTGCCGCTTAACTCTTCCATTCTTTCAATCCTGGAACCGGGGGAGGACAGTATTTTAAAATCTTCACTGATATCAGAAGTGATTTTCATGGCAATACCTTTATCTACAAAAGCTGCACCGGTCATGACATCACCTATGGCGGCATCCAGTTCTTTGGCCTGAACTGCTACATTACGGTCATTGGGAGAAGAAAAGGGTTTGATGGATACCTTTAGTCCGGCTTCATCAAAGAATCCCTTTTCTTTTGCAAGAATGATGGGGATGGCTGACTCTGCGGGCAGGATACCTATTTTCAATTCCTGTCCGCTGGGAGTTTGATTTCCGGGAGCAGGGGATTCAGATGAATTCGCAGCATTATCGCCTGCCTTTGAGCATGAGGTCATAAAAAGAATTCCAAGCAATAGAGCGAATATTATCGCTGATTTTTTCATGTTTCTGTTCCTCTCTTTTATTTATATCAATTATATCAATGTTATATTACCCTCTATTAACAATTAACAATACGTTTTTGGGCGGTAAATTTGTCCTGCGGTGTGTCGTACATTGTCAATAGAGGGTATGGAACTTTAAATCTAATATGGTATGCCTTAAAAATACTTAAGCACCCGTGATACTTCTGAAAGTTTCCATACCCATGGTATAGGGGACGACATTCCGTTTGAGAAGCAGCGGGTCGGTATTACCGGTATTTCGGCCGCCTTCACTGGTAAAAGCAAGCGTAAACCCTTTGCTTCTCAGCAGGGTCACATTCAGATTGGAATACAGGCCGAAGGGATAGGCAAAGACATCCTTTGCCCTCACGAGGGGACTTGCATTGCAGCGGTTCAGATCTTCAGAAAAATTCTCTTCACCGGCTTCCAGCAACTTGCTGACTGTAGTTCCGGTTCTTGTGTGGAATTGGTCGGTGTGGTTTGCGTATTCAAAAATGTCAGCCATTTCTTCCAGTTCGTTTCCGGTAAGGCAAATGGATTTCTCAGGATCGAAAGGTTTTCTTTGCGTATTGAGCCAGCCGGTGACAACAAAGGCAACGGCATGAAACCCATACTTTTTTAATGCAGGATATGCATAAAGGCCCATTGACTGATAGCAGTCGTCAAAGGTCAATAAAACGGATTTCTCCGGCAGTTCTGCTCCATTGTAGTAATAGTCTTTGATTTCCGCGAGAGTTAATGTATGAAAGCCGTTTTCATATAAATACTCCATCTGGGCAAGAAAATTCTCCAGGGTGACAAAGAGAGGAGGAGGCAAATTGTCCCTGTAATCCTGTCTTACCTCAATTGGCGAGGCTTGCCCCGGATGATGCATCCGGTTTTCCCTGATTTCGTGGTATAATAATGTGGTGAATGACATCAGTATTCTCCTATCTGTTTTTTGACTTTATACCCTCTGTTGACGATGTATTGTGTATTGTCAACAGAGGGTAATTATATTTTAAAACTAATTATAAAATATATCACAGAAATTTGTGAAGCGGTATAAATTTTAATAATTTTTATGATATGAGTACGAGTGGCACAAGTAAATCCAAATAATCGTTGATGAAATTGACGAGTGTATTAGAAATTCCAACGGTGAAGTTGCCCTTATTGATACAGGTATAGCGTCCAAAGTGAGATTTGTGTGTTCGTCCGTAAGGGCAGAAAAAATTTCAATATGTACTTGACAGCACCTCCTACACATTGTAGTATTTATATGTACTACAATGTGTAGGAGGTGCTGTTATGGATAAAGGCGTTAAATTATCTGATTCGGAATATGAGGTTATGGAGGTTGTTTGGGAGATTGGAAACTGTACGATCCCGGACGTATATAAGAAACTGGAGTTTAAAAGGTGGGCTTACAATACCGTTGCCACATTTATGCAAAGGCTATGCGAGAAGGAGCTTCTAAAAAGTACGAGAGCCGGAAAATCAAACATGTATGAAGCTATGATCTCAAAGGAAGATTATAAGAAATCCATCACTATTAACTTTTTGAACACCATACACAACGGTTCAAGACGCAGTCTTATTGCCTCACTGTTTGAAGGTAAGGTAAGTAATCAAGCTATTGACGAAATGTTAACCAAGATAGAAGGGAAGTGAGCAATTGCTTCAGTATATCTTCAACAAGGTACTAATCCTGTCATTGTGTTCTTCGACGGTGTTTATAGCTTTTATGGCCGTATTTCGGATCTTCGGGAGGATTCTCTCAGCAAGGCTGAGATACTACCTGCTGATTATACCGATGCTGCTGTGCCTGATTCCGGTTGAAATGGGTGCTTATCCGTTGTATATGCACCCGGCAGCACAGTTGGTACAAAGTTCACAGAATGGGCTGCAAGGTGCAGAGGGAATAAGCGAGCAGACAAACCAGAAAAAGACGGAAAACGTTTTGCAGCCACAGCCTGATATTCAGCGGGAGCAGAAAAAAACAAAGCCCCCGATTTGGAATACATATACCGTTGTTAGGTATCTCAATATGGCTAAGAATATACTATCATATGTCTGGATTTGCGGAGTGGCACTACTGCTGCTGTACCGGGTTTTTACGGTTTTGAAATTCAAAAAAAGTCTTAAGCTGATTGAAGAGGAACCCGATGAAAAGATGCAAGGTGTTTTTCAGTGTATGAACGCAAATAAAAAAGTACGGCTGAAATGTTTCAACGGGGTATCAACACCGTTTATTTCAGGAATTTTCAGGCCGGTAATTTTTATACCCTGCATGCAGCTGAGCGAATATGAGCTTTGTATGATTATAAAGCACGAGTTAACGCACATAAGAAAACATGATCTTATTATTAAAGCACTCTCCAATTTGGTCAATATCGTTCATTTTTTTAATCCAATTGCGTATTTTCTCAGAAAAAGTGTTGATTCCTACTGCGAGCTTTCATGTGACGAGGCCGTCGCAAAGACCATGGACGCCGCACAATGCAAGGGCTACGGGAGAATGCTCCTCACAATGATGAAGAAAAGGAATGATTTTATGCAGTCCGCCGCCTGCTTGTCAGAGGGTGAAAAAATTATTAAGAAAAGATTGGAGATAATTATGCGTGGAAATAAAATGGGCAGATTATCTGCTGCTATTAGTATTGTACTTGCTTTGATACTGGTTTCAGGCAGTATCGTATGTGCAGGAGCTATCGGAAGTCTCGATAATTCGGTTTCACCTAAAGCGAGCTATGAGGGTGTGATGGATCATATAGGAATAACTGAAAATGATCGGAACATCCCAGCACATATAATTAACGGCACAGCTTCCTATTCAAGTGTCGCAGGACATATCACTTTTGAGGCAGGATATCAGGGAATGGCAAAAGCTTATATAGATAAAGTCGAAAATTTAACAAGCCAAAATCGGTATGACGAGGCGCAGGCGATATTTGACAGCGCAGCTTCCTATACGGATCATTACCAGCTTATCCTGGACAAAAAGGTGAGAAGCTACGGTGATGGCTATGGTCTGGAAGGCCTTTTTACACTTAGGAAAAATAATGAAACTATCTTTAAAAAGCAAACCGGATATCTGAACAATCTTCCCCCATCGACAGCAATCACCTCCCAGATCCGTAGAGTGGAATTGTATATTAAATATACCGATAACGGAAAAAGTCATACCTACATGGCACAATTCAATCTGGACAGCCCGACAATGGAGCAACTAACAAAGGGCAGGAAGCTCTTTGCTGAGATGGACAGGTCAAGACAAACCCACAAGGTCCTACTAGGTAAAATCGAGGAAGCTGTTGATAACGGAGCAGAGGTTGATGTAAAAGATTTTAATTCAAAGCTTTTGTCCAGAAAAGAGCCTTGGAGTAATAGCGTAGCGACGATAGAATATAACACGGATATGCAATTGGCCCAGGCAGTAGTTCCCATTGGTTATAGAAAGCATCTCAGCATATGGCGGGGAGAAAAAGTCAGCTGTGACAGCGATTCAATCAAAGGAAGCTTCAAGGTAATGTACGATCATATTGAGGATTTAGTTCCTATGACAATGAGCGGGCTGAACAATCCTGTGGGAGGCTATGTAGAAATAAAGTCAGATGACGGAAAATACTATGCGAGGTATAAAATAGTTCCAGAGATCGCAGAACCTCTTTCGGTAAAGGGTACCAAAGAAGTTTCAGACTTCCTGGTAAAAGGGGAGAACGTATTTGTAGGCTCTCCGCGGGAACAGGACGATTTTGACAGAGACAAACATCCGGTACTCTATAAAAGAATTATAACGGACGATTATGGCAAGGTAATTGCAGTGGTACCTATTGAATGGCAGCAGGGCAAGAATATATCAACGGCTTCTTCGAAAAAACTGTTCAAACTTGGATATACCTGGCAGCAATTGTTTAATTCCAGCATGACCATAGACAAAAACGGAAAGAGAATTAAAGAGAAGTTTGTATTACAGGATCCTGGTTCATGGGATATCAGAGCTGTTATCCCTATTGAAAATCAGTTTTTTACGGATATAGAGAAATAGCGGTGATTTAGATATTTTTAATCATTGGGGGAATATCCCCAGAAACAGGTGGGGATGGGGGGGTTATGTCGGCTATGAAGACTTTGGAAAGACCCTCTTCTATTTGAACGCTGAAATGACGGAACCGGATAAAATTTCATTTGACGAGCTTTTTTCCGATGAGCTTTCAGATGAACAGGAAGCCTGCAACGGATGGATATTTGCTGGAGAAAGGCGTAAGAATGTGAAGCTGGCCGATATTTACCGCAACAGGATATCGACATTGCGTCAGCTTCTGACTTTCAAGCAGCACAGCCTTAGTATTTACAAAGTAGCTGTCAACTCCTGCCAACAATCTCAAAAACAGTACCCTGGTTTAAATCGGCCACTTTCATTGAGCCATAAACTCCCAAATACAGCCTGGTTTGATCCAGATTTGCACCCAAACTGACATAGTATGCTCCCTAAGCTCCGAAATTGTAATCAGTTTCAATAACACTAAAATCATTCAGTCTGCAGTCTGTTCCTGCACGGGTATAAGCTAAAACCCCTCTGGCAGGGGATTGTGATCTATCTTTCCTGGCCAGATCTGTAAAAACCACACTTCCCGTTAATTCGGGGATTTCATTTCCAATGTATGGGCGGACTCCGGTAAGTGCAGTTGCTTCAAACTTGCCGGGACGGGAGTCCTCATGAAAATATTGGGTTATTGGCTGGAGACGCTGCACCGAAGTTTTGACTGCTTCATCGTAATAAACAATTGTTTTTTCATCCAAAGCGCCATTAACAGAGCAGCCTCTGATTATTGAAGTAGGAAAGGCGCCTTCCCATCCACGCCAGCCTAAGTTGACAAATCCTTCGGGGACGGGTTCCGATTTCAATGCTGAAGCTTGAATAAGCTGAGTAACCGGTACTGGTATGAATTTATCGAATGAAAAAATGGACTCTACAAGGTCCTGTCCCACATTTCCCACGTACTTGATGTACTGGTTTTTAAACCTTTGAAATGCAATACCTGTAATATTCCGAACCCCTTTGGCGATCACCGTAAGTGTTTCCTGTACGGGCGGGGGGAGTTCATCAAGACGTGTAACTGCAGGTGGATTGATGATAGGGGTATTCTTGGCTGCATCAATTTCAATTATTTTGCCGGCAATTTCCATATCATCCTGACTTAAATTGAAGGGATCATAACCTGAGCCCCCATCGCCGGTTGTTAATACAAGTTTTCCTGTTTCGGGTGAAAAGTTTAAGCTGTTGACACCATTGTGATTTAAAAATGGCCTAACTATATTAAGTAATGTCCGGCGTTTTTGTGGTTGGCCATTGGATTGTAAAATCCATTCTTCAACTGTATCAATATGGTCATATTGAATATCTCTGTTTATCCACTTCAGGTTCAAGGTCCTGGGGTCACACGGATTGGGTTTAAAGGGTTCGGAAAGAGCACCCGGGCCTTGTGTTCCGGCGGCCGAATAGTGCAGATAAAACAGACCGTTATAATGGAATTCCGGATGAAATGCAAGCCCCAGCAAGCCCCGTTCATCATATCCGCCATTTGATGTACCCAGTTTTATGACTCTGGAGCGGATATCAAGAAAAGTCCCGATAAATCCGTTTCCTATGTAAAAAATCTCTCCCGGCTGGGTTGCAATAAATAATCTCTCGGTTGTATCGCCAGGAGGTATGGCCGTTTTTAAAACCGTAGGTAAATTCAGTTTGTTAACAAGAGGCCGTAATCCAACTTTAACCTTTATCAACCAACTCTACACCCTTTCTTATTATCCTCTCCTATAAGAATATGATCGGAGAAAATCCATTAGCACCAAAAAATAGAGATTTTTTTAGTCTGTAAAATAGACGTGTAAAATATTAAATTAATGATAAAATTTTAGGAGCTGCAATTAAGAACCATGCGGAATACTTCTCCGGATTTTTTGGTAAATCATCTATTAATTCATCGAAGGCAACCCACTTTATTTCTTCAATTTCATCTTTATTTGCATAGAGTTTACCGGAATATTCAGCTAAAAACACATGATCATATTCATATTCGAATAAGTTGTTGGAGTATTTTTGAAAATATACGAAACTAAAGCTCTCGCTGATGGAACAGGTATTTTGAGGAATGTTCAGTTCGTGTTCCAATTGTCTGTGAATGCTTGCGGTTAAATTTTCTTCGGCCCTTGGATGGGAACAGCATGCGTTTGTCCACAGTCCCCCGGAATGATACTTGGCATATGCTCTTTTTTGAATAAGCATTTTACCGTTATTAATAATAAATATAGAAAAGGCACGGTGCAATATTCCTTTTCTATGGATTTCTGATTTGCCGGAATGGCCTGTTTCATTGTCGAATAAATCTACTAAAATAAGTTTGTCCATATATACCTCTACTGTTTGTTTATTTTATTGCACTGTTGATCTTCGGTAAAATTTTCCCTTATAATTGCTAGAAAACTTTCTGTTTTTTTATTTAACTTCATATCTTTTCTTCTGATTATTGCAATAGTACTATATATTTTTTCTTTTAAAGGTATGTAGATCAGGTTTTTTTTATGCTGTGGATCCAATAAACTTCTGGGCAGCAAAGTTAAACCGGAGCCGGTATTTACCATGGCTAAAAGTGCTTCATGGCGTGAACTTAAATAGTTTATTTTGGGAGAAAATCCTGCATTTTTACATGATTCTATACAAAGCCTGTGTAAACTGGAAGTATTGTTTAAGAGCAGCAGGGGCTCATTCTTTAAATCCTGTAAACCTACTGCAAGCTTTGAGGAAAAACGGGAGTTTACCGGACACACTACGCCGATTTCCTGCGTTTCAAGCGGAATAAAGTCAAAGCTTTCGCCGGACAGATAATCAATTCTGGCAATAGCAAAATCAATTTGCTTACTGTCCAGTAATTTCGTGAGTTCACTTTGCTCACGCTCAAGTAAATCCAAATGGAAGTTTTGATTCTTGTACTCCAGATTGGCCAGTTTGTCAATTATGCTGCGGCAGCATAAAATTGGTATAGTTCCGATTTTGATGGTCAATATTGAGTCGTTGAGATTGTTTAAAGAAGTCAGACCAGCCAACATATTTGAATATTCTTGCGTAATGTTTTTTGCAAAAGGTAAAAACGCATTTCCAGCTTCCGTTAATTCTATTTTATAATTCTCTCTTGAAAAAAGGCGAACTCCTAACTCTACTTCAAGAGCTTTAATTTGTTTGGACAAAGAGGACGGAGAAATAAATACGTTATACGCGGCATTTGAGAAACTTCCCTGCTCTACTATTGCCAGGAAGTACATGATTTGGTTAAAATCCAAAGAAAATCTACCTCCTTTTACCATAAAATATACAATCAGATATTAATAAAATATACAATCAGATATTATTAGAACAGCTATAAACATACGGAAGCTAATGTGACTATTTTAATGGGTATAAGTATCTTAATTAGTTTACCGTAAGGCAGTATTATTAGCAATTCCAATTAGGACTTTTGATATTCCAAATTAGAAACATTTCAGATTGGGAAATCCGGCTTTCGGTATATGAATTGTCTATAAAAAAAGAGAATGCTACAATTCAGCTAAAATTATGGTTTCAAGGAGGCAACTGAAATGTCCAAAGTATACAAAGACTTAAGGGAGTTTTTAAAAGCTCTTGAAGAGGGTGGTCAACTAGTCCGTGTAAAGGAGGAAATAGATCCGGAACCTAATATAGGCGCAGCCGGAAGGGCAGCATCCAATATAAAAAACGGGCCTGCCGTATTATTTGAGAAGGTTAAAGGATATAAGTATTCGGTGGCGACAAATGTCCATGGTTCGTGGAGAAATCATGCTTTAATGTTGGGAATGGATAAGGATACACCTGTAAAAGAGCAGTTTTTTGAATTAAATAAGAGGTGGGATAAATATCCTGTGCCTCCTAAAATTCTAACCAGGGAAGAAGCAGCGTGTAAACAAAATACCATTACCGAAAATATCAATTTGTTTGAGATACTGCCGTTGTATAGAATTAATTCACAGGATGGCGGATTTTTCTTATCCAAAGCATCAGTCATAACAGGTGATCCAGAATACCCTGATGACTTTAATAAATTAAATGTAGGAACATACCGGATACAAATCAAAGACAAGGATAGAGTTGGAATTCAGGCACTTGCTTTCCATGACATTGCAATTCAGCTGGAAAAAGCGGAGGCTGAAAATAAACCGCTTCCTATTGCGATTACACTGGGAAATTCGCCGCTTGTAACTTTTATGGCAAGTACTCCTATCGGATATAACCAGAATGAATATGAATTTGTTGGGGCTTTGCAAGATGGCGTACCAACAGAAATTGTAAAGGCGGATACGGCAGAACACCTATATGTCCCTGCCGGAGCCGAAGTTGTATTAGAGGGCTATATTATTCCTCGTTTGCGTACAGTCGAAGGCCCGTTTGGAGAATTCCCGGGCTCATATTCAGGTTCCAGGCTGCAATGCGAGATTAAAATAACAAGGATAACCCATAGAGACGATCCAATTTTCGAAAATCTGTATCTGGGAATGCCATGGACTGAAATAGATTATTTAATGGCGCTCAACACAAGTGTTCCGCTGTTTAAACAGTTAAAAGAATCCATGCCTGAAGTTGTAGCGGTAAATGCGATGTATACTCATGGTATGGGAACAATTATTTCAACAAAATGCCGTCTGGGCGGTTACGGAAAAGCTGTAGCCTTTAGATTGCTATCTACTCCTCATGGTATGCCATATTCAAAAATTATCATTGTTGTTGACGAATTCGTCGATCCTTTTAACCTGGAGCAGGTTATGTGGGCATTGACAACCAGAGTCCGCCCGGATAAAGATGTATCGGTAATTGAGAATTGCCCCGGCATGCCTCTTGATCCGTCTTCATATCCGGCAGGAATGCATTCAAAACTGATTATCGATGCAACAACGCCGGTGCCGCCAGAGCCAAATCCACGTGAAACTCAACTTTTAGACAATCCTGCCGGAAGTGACGACTGGGAAAAAATTATCCGCAAACTTTTATCTGAAAATATATAATTGGAGGTAAGTTATTATGAACTGCAAACGTTGTGATAGCGATAAAGTTAGAAAAATGGCCGATTCACCTGTAGGAAATGTATGGGAAGTTTATGTTTGTGATAAATGTAATTTTTCATGGCGTTCTACAGAAACAATTGAAGTATTGCCTAAGTTTAAATTAAATGATGAAAAGATAGCCAATATGCAAATGATACCACCAATCCCCCCTCTGAAAAAATAGATTACTTATACTCACAAAGTACATGCCTGAAATATGAAAATTAAAAATTCTACAATTTCAGGCGTGTACTTTTAATGGAGTTTTTTAATAACCAGTAATGGTCTGAATAAAAATCGAGAATTTATTGGAGGAGGAACAAAATGAATAAAAAAACCTTAGGCTTGATTTTAGGGGTATTGATTGCAGTTGTAATTAACGTTCTTCCATTAACCGGTCTATCGCCGGAAGGGAAAATGTGCTTTGCCCTTACCTTGATGACAGTAGTATTTTGGGCATTCCAAATTGCACAATCAGGATATGTGTCGGGTTTGTTCCTGGCATTATTGATAATATTTAAAGTAGCCCCGGTAGATAAAGTATTCTATTCCTGGGCAGGTCCTACGATGTATCTGGTTGTCGGCGCGTATCTGATTGCAAGTGCCGTTAAGAATTCCGGGCTGGGGGAAAGAATTGCATATGCTTTTATACTTAAGTTTGTGAGTTCATACAGAAGTATAATCATATCGATATTTGCCCTTACCTTTATATTGAGTATATTAATCCCACACCCATGGCCAAGGGCATTTTTGATTATGTCGGTTATGGCGGTAGTAATTAAAAGCACAAAAATGCCAAAAGAGGATGCTGTTAAGATCGGATTTACGGTATTTGCGTCGTCGGTACCCGTATCACTTATATTTCTGACCGGTGACAGTGTGATTAATCCTTTGGCAGTGGAAGCTTCAGGAATGTCTATAAGTTGGTTGGGCTGGTTCAAAATAATGGGTATTCCAAGTATTGTTTCAAGCATACTGACGTGTATTTTGATACTTATATTATTCAGACCGACAGGTGAAATAGCAGTAAATAAAAATGAAATAAGAGATAAATTATTATCACTTGGGAGTTTGACAGGTAAAGAAATAAGAACTGTCATATGGCTTTGTATTGCGGTTGTATTATGGATGACGGATTCAATTCATGGAATTAACATAGGTTGGATAACTTTAATTATTGCAATGCTGATGAGTATGCCATTGGTAGGAGAAGTACTGACCCCTAAAAACTGGGGCGAAGTCCCGATGCATGTTCTTCTGTTTTTAACAGCTGCGATGGCAATTGGAAAAGTTGGTGGTATTACCGGTATGAATACATGGATAGCCAATACGATTTTACCTTCGGTAGTACCATCGAATATTTTTGTTTTAGCGGGTTTTATCGCGTTGGTATCAATTATTATTCACATGCTTCTTGGAAGTGTTATAGCGGTTATGGGTGTTGCAATACCAGCATTGCTGGTATTTACGGAAGCGATGGGCATAAGCCCCGTAGTGACCACGCTTTTTGTATATACAGCCATTGCTGTACATTACATATTTCCATTTCAGCACCTTAACATGCTGGTTGGACAGGGTGAAGAAAACGGTATGTATTCACAAAAGGAAACAATCAAATTGGGTGTTCCTTTAATTGGGGTGGTATTTATCGTAATGCTGCTTATAGAAATTCCCTGGTGGAAAATAATAGGACTGCTATAATGGCGGAAGCCCCTGCAAAACTATAAGAATGAAATCTTTGCGGGATTATTGCAATAGTGCTCCAGGACAAACTAAATTGAATGGATTGCTCAAAAGTACATGCCTGAAATTATTTATATGGCTCGAACAAGAGTTTAATTATAATTTCAGGTACTTACTTTTATTGAAGGTTCACATTGTTATTTAATGATTTTAAGGATGCAGCCGGAAAGGTGGAAAGTTATGAGATTAGTTGTAGGAGTATCGGGTGCAAGTGGCGTGATTATGAGTTATTACCTGCTAAACGCATTGAGGGAGTTTGAAAATATTGAAATACATTTGGTTGTCTCTGAAAGTGCAAAAAGAAACTGGGCATTGGAGACAAAGATTCCTATTGAAAAGCTTTATGAAATTTCAGACTATAAATACGATGACAATAATATGGCAGCGTCTATTTCCAGTGGTTCATTCAAGACAGACGGCATGATTTTAATACCGTGCAGTATGAAATCATTATCCGGTATAGCAACAGGATATGCTGAAAATTTAATTGTAAGGGCTGCGGATGTATGTTTGAAAGAAGGCAGGAAAGTGGTTCTGGTTCCAAGAGAAATGCCGTTGGGGAAAATACATTTAATTAATTTAAAAACTGTTTCTGATCTGGGGTGTGTGTTAATTCCGCCAATGATGACATTTTATAATGGAGCTCAATCCCTGGATGATCAAATTAACCATGTAATAGGAAAAATATTGATGCAATTTGGACTGGGCCACAATAAGTTTGTTCCATGGTCAGGAGTGTGATTATATCATGGAACATTTTAATATAAGAGCAGGTGAAAATAAATATGTGGTTGAGGCTGATGTGGTCATATGCGGAAAAGATATAAATATATGTATAGGCGGAGGAGAAGTATATCATATAGGAGCATCGGCTTTAGCAATTCCAAGAAAAAGCCTGGCAGATAAAGAAGGTAATTCAGCATCTGCCAGTGTATTATGTGTAGTAGGTCATAAGGAAGACGAATTGGCTCGAAATGCGTCACTGGAATTATCCACATTATTTCAGTGCAGAGTGAATATAACTGTAGGAATGCACATAGAGCATGCGACAAAAGATGATATAAAAGTATTATATAAAAATTTTGAGAGGGTGTTATATATAATAAAAGATAGAGTATCGTCTAAACACCGGAATTAATTCGATTGCAGCCCAAAGTATGAAGATGATATATTCCCAATAAATATAAATGGATGGGGAATACCGGTTTGTTTTGTAATATCACTTTGCTTCATAGCACACAGATGCCTGTGTATCCAGAACACCGGCGATAAACCTTGCAACATCCAGGTGAACGGGGTGCGAAAGGTATTTGTCCATATCTCCCAAAGTTTTAAATTCAGTTATCAGGATCAAATCATAATTGGTTTGACCCTGACGGATATTAACTTCGGCTTTCAAATCCAGCAGAAATTCTATTTTACCTCTCATACTTAATAGAATATCCAGAGTCTGCTTGATTTTGTCCGGATTCCGGTCTTTCAGCCTTAACATCAAGTTATTTACAATCATATTAACCTCCATGAGCCACATTTGTGGCCATAAATTCACAAGCTAACCTCCATATAAGCTATTTAATGTTGCATGCCAATTCTGACGTTATTCGATAGAGAGTCTGGTGATTTTTCCAGCATAAATACTGAAATGGTAGTCCAATAGGAGCGGATCGGGCAGGCCGGTCTTGTCATAATCACCATCAAGTTTGCAGGTTACGGTAATTTCATTATCGCTTTGTTTTACAGCCCTAGGCTCAAGTGTTACATTAGCTGCGAAGTGGTAAATGTCACTCCAGTTTTTAATAGCTGTCTTACCGGTTCTGGTCTGTCCTTCGTCAATAACAGTTGCGTCATCGGAAAAACAGTTTACATAGGCAGCAGGATCAGGTTTGTTTGATGCTGCAATAAAATCAGTTATTACTTGAGGAATATTATTAATATCCATTTTTCTTCTCCTTTTAATTAACGTTTTAGATCGTCCGGACTGTGCCGCCGTCAATCAGATATTCGCATCCGGTGATATAGGATGCCCTGTTTGATACAAGAAATGCTACTAGTTCTGCTACTTCCTCAGGTCTTGCAGGCCGCCCCAGAGGTATGCCTCCGATTTGCTCCATTAATTGCCTGCGGGCGGTATCATAGTCGCAGTTTGAATTTTGTGCCATCCTTTCGATGAGACGTTCGGCTGCTTCAGTTTCGGTAAATCCCGGTGCAACAGTATTTATCCGGATACCGTCCGGGCCGAACACTGTTGCCAGGTTTTTGCTGTAATTGGTTAATGCTGCTTTTGCAGCCGAATATGCCATGGTCATATTCCCGGGAAGCTTACGCTGGATGGATGAAATATGAACGATGACACCGCTGCGCTGCTTGAGCATGTAAGGCAGGAAACCCCGGTCCAGGCGGACGGCGGAAAAAGATTTGCATTAAATGTGGTCAGCCAATCCTCGTCGGATAACGCCAAAGCGCCTGCGGTAGATGTGGAGGAACCGCCTGCATTATTGATCAGAATATCCAGCCCGCCCAACTTTTCAAAGGTTTCACGGATGATTTTTTCCGTGCCTTCCGGTTTGCTGATATCAGCCTGGATGAATTCAACATTGTCCGGTAAATCCTGAGGTGCAGTTCTGGCTGCCGCCGTTACTTTTGCTCCAGCGTTATGCAGCCGCAGAACCACAGACCGGCCGATGCCCCTGGTTCCGCCTGTTACGAGTATACGTTTGCCTTCAAGTTCCCTGTTTGTATCCAATAAGTACGGACTATTTTCCATGGTTTGTTACCTCCTTGAAATAGATTACAAGTTAACTATAGCGGATATAACCTGACAACATAACGTCAGGTTATATTGAGTATTTTTCTGCCATTTTTTGAATGCCGCTGACCATTTTCATTCGTATTTCCGGAGGTTCAATGACTTCAAGCAAGGGACCAAAGGAGAAAAGAAAATCCAAAATCCATTCACCGGCCGGCAGGGACGTGGTGACGAGGTAAGAGCCATCCTGATCCTTTGAGATTTCATTTTTGCCGAAATCATCATATACACGATAGGCTCCGGCAGCAGATATTTTTAGCTTGAGCGGAACATTTAAAGCTGCGGAGGGCTTATCTGCCGGAACTGATAATTTATGCTGCAGGATATGATGATCAGGGTAATTACCTGTAACATGAACGTTGGACATACGTGTTATTTTAAACGTCCTCAAAGCCTTGCGGTCCAGGCAGTAGCCTTTAAGATACCAGGCTTTGTCTTTGAAAAGCAGTTTCATAGGTACTGCAATTCGATCACTTTTATCTCCGGAAACGCCAAAATAGGAAAAAGCAATTTTCTTTTGTTGAAGTATTGCATTTTTTAACAGGCTGAATATTTCCTTTTGCTCTTCCTCATCTCCCCAGGTCGAAAAATCCACTTCAATCCAGTT
Organism: Bacillota bacterium; assembly: GCA_023392075.1. Taxonomy (GTDB): domain Bacteria; phylum Bacillota; class Clostridia; order Acetivibrionales; family DSM-1351; genus Ruminiclostridium. Next base: position 46,461 of record JAEVZU010000005.1, read on the forward strand.
GATATTACTTTTCATAAAAAGACTGCTTAACTTGGACAGCACATTATCAAATTCAGGATACCTCACCACGGACATACTTTGTAAACCAAGCAGAATCTCCTCCTGTTCCAGTTCTGAAAGCAAGGATTTATTGAGTACAAACCTGTCAGATAAGGAAATCCCTCCGCCTTTG
>JAEVZU010000035.1 GCA_023392075.1 Bacillota bacterium
CGTTCATGAGAACATATCAAAAGGTTGATAAGAACAAGATTGAACTTTTGGACGCATGAACGCTATACCGTATTTTGGGTAAACATAAGACTTTTTCCACGAGGGCATAGGGTTACAATTCACCAAAAAAGCAGACACTTCAAACATTATCGTGAAAAGCATGTCTGCTTGTTTACTTGCCCAGTACAGGTTGCACCCCCGGTTCAATTACTGACCCTATGAGTGATAACCCTTCTGTCGGAGTACTTTTTACTTCTTTGAAACAATGCTGTAATTCATATAAATATTTTTCCGTTTCTTACAACATCCGAATTTTATTTTTAAGCATAACATTTTTTCATCCTATCATAAAAAAGTGAATGGATATCAGATATACTTATATCCATTCACTATGAGTTTGGTTAGTTCTTCAGGCTGTGCAGCGGAGCAGGAATCCTTCCTCCCCTGTTGATAAACTCACTGCTGCTGAAGGAATTTACCTTCATGACAGGACCAGAGCCAAGCAGACCTCCAAATTCCACCTTGTCACCGATTTTTTTACCCGGGGCGGGAATTATTCTTACCGCAGTGGTTTTTTGGTTTACAACGCCAATTGCAGCCTCATCCGCAATTATGGCAGCAATTGTTTCGGCCGTGGTGTCACCCGGAACAACAATCATATCAAGACCGACCGAGCAGACACATGTCATTGCCTCAAGCTTTTCAAGCGACAGAGCACCTGATAGTACGGCATCAATCATGCCGGCATCTTCACTGACAGGAATAAATGCGCCGCTGAGGCCGCCTACATAGGAGGATGCCATTACTCCGCCCTTTTTGACAGCGTCATTCAAAAGCGCCAGCGCCGCAGTAGTACCATGGGTTCCGCACTTTTCAAGTCCCATTTCCTCAAGTATATGGGCAACACTGTCACCGATTGCGGGAGTCGGTGCAAGTGACAGGTCAACAATACCAAAGGGCACATCCAGTCTTCTTGAGGCTTCCTGTGCGACCAACTGGCCCATTCTGGTGATTTTGAAAGCAGTCTTCTTAATTGTCTCGGCTACAACACCAAAGTCTTCGCCCTTAACTTTCTCCAGCGCACATTTTACGACACCGGGTCCGCTTACACCGACATTTATGACACATTCCGGTTCACCAATTCCATGGAAGGCTCCCGCCATGAACGGGTTGTCTTCAACTGCATTGGCGAAAACCACCAGCTTCGCACAGGCCAGAGCTCCGCTTCCGGCAGTGAGCTGTGCCGCCTCCTTTACAATCCTTCCCATCTCTGCAACAGCATCCATGTTAATGCCCGCTTTTGTTGAGGCTACATTAACCGATGAACATACCAGTTTTGTTTCGCTCAGGGCTTCCGGGATTGAGGTTATCAGCCTCTTATCTCCTTTTGTATAACCTTTGTGCACCAGCGAAGAGTACCCGCCTATAAAGTTTACGCCCACAGTCTGGGCCGCTTTGTCCATTGCTTTTGCAAACCTTGTATAATCAGCACTTTCACAGCTTTCGGCTATAAGTGCTATTGGAGTTACGGATATCCTTTTGTTAATAATTGGAATGCCGTACTCTCTCTCAATATTTTCACCTGTAATAACAAGTTTTTCTGCATATCTTGTAATTTTATCATAGATTTTCTGACAGGAAATATCTATATCAGGATGCGAACAATCCCTGAGTGAAATACCCATTGTTATTGTTCTGATATCCAGGTTTTCTTTTTGTATCATTTTTATTGTTTCAAATACTTCGAAAGGACCTAACATAAGCATTCACCTCATATTCTATGCATGGAGTTAAAAATATCTTCGTGTTGAATCTGGATCTTCAATCCAAGCTCAATTCCCTTCTTTTCCAGCTTCTCTGAAAGTTCATGGAAATGAATATTGCATTTTGATATATCTACAAGCATTATCATGGTAAATACATCCTGTAAAATCGTCTGAGTGATATCGAGTATATTAACGTTACTGTCTGCTAAAATATTACTGACTCCTGCAATTATTCCTACCCTGTCCTTCCCGATAACAGTTATAACTGCTCTCATACCTTATCTCCTTTTCCGGCAGTAAAATACTCTGGATTATGTCATTAATGTATTTTTCCTTGCCATCTATAATTTATTAAAATTAAACAAATTAACCTGAACCACTGTATCTGGGCTCTGAAAAAAGCCTAATAAATTGTATTATATATCTTTGTTATATAAATATCAATTCCGAACATATGTTTGCTTTATTGTTTTGCTTGTGTTATACTTTAATAGAATGGTAAAACTGTTAAGAAACGTTTATTTGTATTATAAATGATATATTAACAGCAAATATATTAAAAATACATGAGAGAGAATTTTTTATGGATTTACTAGAGAAACTCGGTGTTTTGGCTGATGCGGCCAAGTACGATGTCTCCTGCTCCTCCAGCGGTGGGACAAGGAATAATAAAAATGGAGTAGGAAACAGCCATGCTGCCGGTATTTGCCATACCTGGTCCGATGATGGCAGGTGTGTTTCATTGCTGAAAATTCTTTTGTCAAATGAATGCATGTATGATTGTGTATACTGTGTGAACAGAGCTTCAAATGACGTTCCGAGAGCCAGCTTTACTGCTGATGAAGTAATAGATCTTACCATGAATTTCTACAGAAGAAATTACATCGAAGGTCTCTTTCTCAGCTCTGCCGTTCTTAAAAATCCCAGCCACACCATGGAGTTAATGCTTGAAATTGTCCGGAGGCTCCGGAACGAGCAGGCTTTTTTCGGTTATATCCATATAAAGGCAATACCCGGAGCCGATGAACGGCTTATTCACGAGGCAGGTACTTACGTTGACCGTATGAGTGTAAATATAGAACTGCCTTCCGACAGGGGTCTTGAGGTTCTTGCACCTCAGAAGCCCGTCAAGGCTCTGCTTAAACCAATGCAGCAAATCAGCCGGGGTATCATGGAGCACAGAGAACCCGGGTCGAGCAGGCAAAAAAATTCCATGGAAAAATCTTCTGATATTTTTGCCGGTTTCAAGGGTAATTTTCCGGAGGACCTTCCGGAAAGAGACTATTCACCAAACAAACTTGCAAAGAGAAGCTCCGGCAAGTACTTTGTACCTGCCGGCCAGAGTACACAGCTTATAGTAGGTGCCACTCCCGACAGGGATTTAAGTATCCTCAAGCTCTCTGAAGCCCTGTACAGCAAATTTTCCCTGAAAAGAGTATATTACTCCGCTTATGTTCCCACTTTGACAGACCCAAGGCTGCCGGCCATAATCAGGCCTCCCCTGCTTCGTGAGCACAGATTGTATCAGGCAGACTGGCTTCTTAGATTTTACGGTTTTGAAGCTGATGAATTGCTCAGTAAGGCAAATCCGGATTTTGACGTGGAACTTGATCCAAAAGCAAACTGGGCATTGCACAATCTCCACATGTTTCCCATGGAAGTTAACACAGTTGATTATGAAATGCTTCTGAGGGTTCCGGGTATCGGAGTTAAATCGGCCCAGAGGATTATTACAGCCAGAAGAGTCGGGAAACTGAATTTTGACAACCTGAAAAAAATAGGTGTTGTGCTTAAGCGTGCAGCTCATTTTATTACCTGTCAGGGTAAAACCTATGAAAGTTTCAGCCAGAATGAATATATTGTCAAGGAGGCTCTTGTATCGGCCAAGCTTCTGCCCCATGGCAAAAAAGCGGTACAGGGACAAATGTCACTGTTTTCGACTTTAAACGAAAGCGGGCTGGGAGAAAATATGTCGGACCTTTATTTGTTCAGCTCACCTGAAAATACCAGGGAGTGGCTTAGCTACTACAATCAGCCGCAGGATGGGAGGCTGCTTTTAAGTGATATACATCTATGACGGAACCTGGGATTGTTTTCTTGCTGCAATCCATCACTATTATTACGACCGGCAGGCAGTGACAAATATTGAATCTGCCTTGTCCTACAGTCAAAACCTGATTGATGAATATAGAATTATACCTGCCGATAAAACAAAGGCTAAAGCTGTTGAGCAGGCAATTTACAATAAAATTTCCCCGGAGAGTCTTGATAATATCCAGCGCTGCTTTTTTTCAGAACTGGAAGGCCGTGAAATGTGGATATTAAAATACATCCGGCTTGGCTTCAAAATCGGCATAAAAATTGATTCCATGCTGGGTGATCAGACTGTACTGAATGTATTGGTACCTGCCAGAAAAGTTGGGATTGAATGCCACAGGATGTTAGGATTGCTGCGTTTTGAGCTGCTTGAAAACAATATTTATTATGCAAAAATCCATCCCGATCATAATATCATTACCTTTATCTCGCCTCATTTCAAAGAGCGCTTTGCAGATCAAAACTGGATTATTCACGATACAAAAAGGAATCTGGCATCACTTTACAACACAAAAAGAATGATAATTTCATATATGGATCTGGCCAATATCCCGGAACTTCATTCTGAGGAAATCAAGTTTCAGGACTTGTGGAAGAATTACTTCAAGCATATTGCAATTAAAAGTAGATACAATCCCAAGCTTCAAAAATCCTTTATACCCAAGCGTTATTGGAAAAACCTTACCGAAAAAAAACCGGATGATTTTTAATTATTATGCTCTATGATGTTTGAATTATAAAATAAATCTGCCGGTTCAATCAAATGGATAACACGGTAAAAGCGCTTTGTGTGCATCCATTGATTGAATTTAGCCGTTACAGACCACTATTACAACGCGTTATATTTATTCCAGTCCGTTAACCAGTTCCTTGAACACATTTCCCCGCTGTTCAAAATTTTTGAACATATCAAAACTTGTACTTGCCGGAGAAAGAATTACACAATCTCCCGGAACGGCTTCACTGTACGCTCTGGAAACAATTTCCTCATAAGTGCCGCAGTGAATAATCTTTACTTCGCTCTCAATGTCCGTCTGGTGGACATAATTGTTATAAGCTTCTTCTATTTTGGGAGCAGTGGCACCTATCAGCAGCAGAACTCTCACCTTTTCGGCAATAATCTGTCCAATTGGATCGTAAGGTATTCCCTTATCCTTTCCTCCTGCAATCAATATAACCCTGTTTTTGAAGGTGCTGAGGGCAGCTATTGTTCTTGACGGACTGCTGTCTATCGAGCTGTTATAAAATTTAACACCGTTTATCTCTCTTACAAGCTCGATTCTGTGCTCCACACCTGCAAAGGTAGTTGCCACCTTTGCAATGGTTTCAGGCCTTACATAATCAATTGTTGCAGCAGTTGCAGCCATATAGTTTTCAATGTTATGGACTCCGGGTATAACTATCTCATCAGCATTTACTACTTCAATTTCCCTGTCCTGCTTTTTAAAAACTATCTTGTTGTCTCTGAGGATTACACCCTTTTCCAAGCTTGCCGCCCTGGAGAAATAAACACATTCTCCCCTGGCCTCGCCTGAAAAGGACTTTGTTATATCATTGTCATAATTCAAGACAAGCTTATCTCCTGCCTGTTGGTGCAGAAAAATGTTTTTCTTGGCGTCTATATACTCCTGAAGTGATTTATGCACGTCCAGATGATTTGGCGATAAATTTGTCATGACAGCAACCGAAGGACTGTTCTTTATAGTCATAAGCTGAAAACTGCTCAATTCAAGAACGACTTTGTCGCTTTCCCTGACTTCATCTATTTTGCTTAATAGAGGTGTTCCGATATTCCCTCCCAGCCAGCAGTTATATCCCTGGGCAGATAATATTTTATATATCAGAGTTGTTGTTGTTGTTTTTCCGTCGCTGCCTGTTACTGCAAAGACCTGCGCTGGACACAAATCAAGGAACACCTCCATTTCGGATGTAAGTTCGGCACCCTTTGACAACGCCTCGGCCAATTCAGGTACATCAGGTCTCATGCCGGGGGTCCTGAAGATCAGATCAAAACCTTTCAGTCTGGATAAATATTCGTTTCCCAGGCTATATTTTACAGGAAGCCCCTGGAGTTCAGTGTATGCATCTTTTAGATTTTCCGAAGTATTTTTATCGAAAGCGGTAACATCCACACCTAAATTAACGAGATATTTAATTAAAGGAATATTGCTGATACCAATACCCAACACGGCTACCTTTTTGCCTTTTAGGCCGTGCTTAAACTGCTCAAGTTTGCTATTCATAAATTTCCTCCTTAAAAATAATTAATTTTACTATTGATTTACGGAAACTTTTATAGTAAAATACATATGCGGTTGAAGTTCACGCGGATATGGCGGAATTGGCAGACGCGCATGATTCAGGTTCATGTGAGAGAAATTTCATGCAGGTTCAACTCCTGTTATCCGCACCAAAAGAGTTTGAAAATTTTATTTTCAAACTCTTTTTATTTTTAGTAATAAACTAAATTAAAAGTAATTTGATTCTTGATACCTTTATATAACTTATTTCATGTCTTTCAGCCAAAATTAAAGCTGTCCGCATCCTTTACATAGAAAAACGTCTTTATGGACTTGAAATTATATTTATTGGCCATAATCATCTGTTCTGTGCTTCCAACAAACAGTATCCCCTGAGGGTTCAAGGCCATATTAAATTTCTTGTAGATATCGTTTTTAGCTTCTTCAGTGAAGTAAATCAGAACATTCCTGCAAACAATCAGATCCATACCTGTTGGATATGGGTCTCTTAACAGGTTAAACTGCCTGAACTCCACACAATTCTTTACTTCATCCTTAACTTTGTAATTGTCGCCCACCATGGTAAAATATTTCTCCCTCATTTCTTTTGGAAGGTTTTCAAGACTTTTGGTGGTATATACTCCATTTTTTGCTTTTTCCAGCGCCCCCATGTCGATATCGGTGGCAAGTATTTTTATTGAGCTGAGAGGTAACATTTTGTTTAAAACCATTACCAATGTATATGGTTCATCTCCGGTGGAACACGCGGAACTCCATATGTTGATCTTTTTATTCTTGCCGAGCAGGAGCGGGATTATTTCCTTTTCAAGAACAGCCCACTGGTCCGGGTTACGGTAAAATTCCGATACATTTATTGTCAGATAATTTATAAACTCCTTAAATAAATCCTTACTGTCCTTTAAAGCTTGAACGTACTCTTTATATGTATCAAAGTTATTCTTTTTTATCAAGGCATCTATTCTTCTCTTCATCTGCTTTTCCTTATAAAGAGTAAGATTTATTTTGGTCATTTTAAGGATTTCCTCTTTAAAACCCTCATAATCCATAATTTATCCTCCTAATACTAGTATATTATAAGTATGTATCTCTTAATGTTTTTTAATGCTGAAGTGGTTGCAGTAATTTAGCAAAATATATAACAGTAATTTCCAACACTTAAATAAAAGGATGTACCGAGGTACATCCTTTTATTTGAACAGATTAATAATTATTTATCATCTTCATCTGTTATGCTTTCACCGATGGTATTGGTCATTTCCTCTTTATGCTCGGTTGGAATTTCTTCACCGGGCTCAACAGCTGCTTCTTCCTTTTTTGCACCAACAGGATCGATAGGATTCACTTCTTTAATGCTAAGGCTTATTTTTTTAGCTTCTATATCGAGCTCGGTAATTTTTGCTTCAACCATTTGTCCGACCTTTAAGACATCTCCCGGTTTTCCAAGACGTACATTGGAAATTTGTGATATGTGAACCAAACCGTCGACACCCTGCTCAATTTCTACAAAGGCACCGAATGGTACAAGTCTTACAACTTTTCCGGTTATAACATTACCAACCTCGTATTTTTCAGCAGCTTTATTCCAGGGATTGTCAGCCTGCTTCTTGTAGCCGAGAGAGATTCTCTTCTTGTCCCTGTCAAATTCAAGCACAGAAACCACTATCTCATCTCCGACCTTTACAACTTCTGACGGATGCTTTATTTTATTCCAGGAAAGTTCAGACAAGTGAACAAGTCCGTCAACTCCTCCGATATCGACAAAAGCACCAAAATCCATAAGACTCTTTACAACACCGTTGTAGGTCTTTCCTGCCTCAATGCTGTTCCAAATTTCATTTGAAGCCGTTTCCTTATTCTTTTCAATCAATACTCTTGAAGAACCAACTACTTTTCTCTTCTGCTTGTTTACTTCAATGATCTGTACCTGCAATACCTGTTTTACAAATTCGGAAAGATCCTTAACGAATCTGTCGCTGATTTGTGATGCAGGTATGAAGATCTTTACTCCGCTGGAAATACCTATTACTCCACCGTTTACCTTTTCGGTAATTTTAACGGCAACAGGTTTCTTGGTTTCAAAGGCACTTTCTATTGTGTCCCAGCCCTTAACAGCGTCAACCTTGGTCTTGCTTAAAACAACATTTCCTTCTCCGTCATTAACTCTTACAACAAAAACGTCAATTTCATCGCCCACCTTAAGTGATTTTTCAGGATTAAAGTCCGGATCGTTTGAAAATTCATGGATTGGAATTATTCCATCCGATTTGAAGCCCAAGTCAACAAATACTTCACTTTGATTATATCCGATAATTCTTCCTTTAGTAATCTGACCCGTTGTCAAAGTCACAAGTGAGCTTTCGAACGCATCCGCAAAGCTCATTTCAAAATCCTGTTTATCTAATTCACTCATTTTATGAATAACCTCCTTGATTACCCAGTCAGGTGTTGACGCCCCTGCAGTAATACCAATTTTTTTAATTTTTTTTATATCAACCGGTGGAATATCACTGGCTGTTTGTATTTTATAAGTTCTTTTACAATTAGCTTTGCAAATTTCATATAATTTATTGGTATTAGAACTACTTTCTCCTCCAATAACCAATACTAAATCAACTTCTTTTGAAATTTTCTCAGCTTCAGCTTGTCTTTTGTCGGTCGCATTACATATTGTATCAAATTTTAAAACATTTTCAAACCTTTTATTTAAACTCTGTATAATTTTTTCCCATTTAACACGAATAAATGTAGTTTGAGCAACAACACAAATGCTTTTTTGAGTTTCTGGCAGGGTATTTACCTGTTCTTCATTATCAATAATGAAGGCACTATTGTTGCACCAACCATTAATACCTATAATTTCCGGATGATTTTTATCCCCAATTATTATTATCTGATAGCCCTCTTTATATTTTTGGTAAACCAATTTTTGAATTTTCTCCACATAAGGGCAAGTTGCGTTTACTATATCAAGCCCTTTCTCTTCTAAAGCAGAGAGTACACTCGGTTCAACGCCGTGAGCTCTAATTACAACTTTAGCAGGTATAGTCGCTTGCTCTGGCTTATCAATAGATGTTACTCCATATTCCTCCAACTTATTTACTACTTGGTCATTATGAATTATTGGTCCAAAAGTATATATTTTACTACCAGATTTTGACGCTAAATCAAAAACTATTTTTACAGCATTATTTACACCGAAACAAAAACCAGCAGTACTTGCAATAACTAAATCCATAAAATTGGCCCCCGTTTATTTAGTGTTGCAATAATTATTGTACAAATACATAATGTTTTCTACAACTTCATCTATAGTCAAAGAAGTAGAATCTACTTCTATTGCATCTTTCACCTTTATAAGTGGTGCAAAAGCTCTTGAACTATCATTATTATCTCTAAATATCATATCAGCTTTTACTTCTTCAAAATCAACCTTTTGACCTTTTTGTACTAGTTCATCATATCTTCTTCTGGCTCTTTCGTCTACTGCTGCTGTTAAAAATATCTTTAAATCTGCATTGGGTAAAACAAATGATCCAATATCTCTACCATCCATGACAACGTCTTTGTCTGCAGCCATTTTACGCTGTAGGTCAACTAGTTTTAATCGAACTTCTTGAAAAACTGCTACATTTGATGCACCAACAGATACTTCGGGTGTTCTTATTGCCTCTGATACATCAACATTATCAAGAAATATTCTTTGTATATTGTTTTCATGTAAAATGGTTATATCGATGTTTTCAACCATTTTGGCTAAAGCCTTCTGGGATTTTGTATCAATGCCGCTATTAATTGCCTTCAAAGCAACAGCTCTGTACATCGCTCCTGTATCTAAATATACAAATCCAAGCTTTGCTGAAACTTTTTTTGCAATAGTACTCTTGCCTGCGCCTGCTGGTCCATCAATTGCTATGCTCTTTGACATATTTATCAATCCAATCTTTGTAGTTAACTAAAATTATTTTTTCCCTAAATCAGGTCTTAGTATTGTTGCACCCTTTAGATAGACATGACTTATATCTTTATTGCTCTTATTAGTATTAAAATGAATCAATGCTCTAACACATTTTTTTAAGCTTCCTGGTACATCAATTTCATTTGTACACATGAGTGATATATCTGTCCATCCAAGCTCTCTAGCTGCAATTGCAGGGAAAGTAGCATTTAAATCACTGGTAACAGTAAAAATAGCACTTATAACATCTACATTGTCCAATTCATTCCTCTTAATTATTTCTATGAGAAGCTCTCGAGTTCCTTCTAAAATTGATTCTTTTGTATTTTCAGAAACAGTTATTGCCCCTCTTATAGCCCGTACACACATTTTCTCTCCCCCAATTAAACAACTCTATGACCAAGTCCAATAGAAACTTCATTCAAATTTAGTAAGCCTATTCCAAAAAATATCGCTACACTAATATGGTCTTTATATCTAGCTATTCCAATCTTTCCTCCTACATTGAGTCCAATTGCTTTAGGCATTATTTGCGATATTGCTTCACGTGTTGCACCAGCAACAGCTCCTTGTTCGGCATGACTTTCAGTTATAACACCTTCACGTTTTGACGCTACAACTGCTCTTTCAACTATCTTCATAACTGAGGATATAAATTCACCACCATAATCAACAGCAGCAGATTGAATACCAATTTGGCTAAACTCGGATTGAAGTTTCTTTTCAGAAGTTCTATCATTAGTCAGTGCTATTTTAATAGCAGCACTTGAAATATCTTTACTTCCAAAATCCATATTCTCATCATTTTTCATTATGTGCCTCCAAGGATGAAACTTTTGCATTACATATAATAACAAAAAACCTATAAAAATAATTATATAGGTTTTTCTTTTATAAAACAATCTTAAACTTTATATTGAAAAGAAAACTTGGTCTGTGCCGAGCTGAAAGCGAAGGCAGAGACCTAGTTGCACTTATACTTGAAAGGTGTAAAGAAACTTGGTCTGTGCCGAGCTGAAAGCGAAAGTAGAGACCTAGTTGCACTTATACTTAAAGGTGTTATAGTTTATATTACTCAACTTGAATCTTTACCAATCTCTGAATATTTGATTCAACTCTTGCAACAGCAGTGCTACACTGACTACTAATATTTGTAGATACTGATTCTACGCTAATAATATGGCCTAATAAACTCCCACTTCCATCTATTTCAATTACATCTCCATCATTAACATTAATACTCATAGTAAGGTTTTCAAACATAGCGATATCATCACCATTTACTAATATCCGAACAGTTGGATCCGGCTGCGTACCTATCATTTTAAGTGTTATTTGACCTTGATTGTAAAGATAATCATCTTTACTTAATGGTACTCCAATACTATTATCTGATAATTTAAAAATATTTCTAGTAGACGGTATGAGAAATACTATTTGAATCGCAACAAGTATGACAAAGCTCAATATGCATGTACCAAAAAGTATATTTTCAAAAATAGTGCTCTTATCTTTATTATTTTCTGAGTCTTTTTTTAACCTAGTAAACTTTACGTTCATGTTTTATGCCCCTAATTTGTATATTTACTTATAATATGCACAAATTTCAGGTCAAATACTCATGATTTCCTAAATATGTTATCACTCTAAGAGGATTTATTAAGTATTGGGAAAAATATCTAAATAAATTAGTTTAATTCTTGTCCATTACAGTTCATACCTGCTAAATAGCCTGTAGAAAAAGCTATTGTCAGGTTAAAGCCTCCTGTATACGCATCTACATCAATTATCTCTCCTGCGAAAAATAGGCCACTAACCTTCTTTGATTCCATTGTAGAAGGATTAATTTCATTTGTTTTAATACCACCAGCAGTCACAATTGCTTCTTTTATAGGCCTAGCTCCAACTATGGAGGTCTCGAGCCCTTTAAGAAGGGCAACTAACTTTTTCCTCTCTTCCCTTGTTATCTGATGAACTGCCTTTTCAGGATCAATTCCTGACAACCGAATTATAACAGGAATAAGCTTTTGAGGTAGTAAATCATCAATAGAATTTTTGAACTGTTTTCTCGAGTATTTATCGAAATCTCTCTGTATTCTCTCATCTAGTTTTTCTTCTGAAAGACCGGGTTTTAAATCTATTGAAAGCTTAATGTTATTGAAATCATACGAAAGAAGATGTCTACTAGCACTTAGTATTACAGGCCCAGATACACCAAAATGAGTAAAAATCATCTCTCCAAAATCATTATAGATTTCTTTTCCACTGCTGTTTTTAAATGTGACTGCTATGTTTTTCAGAGATAAACCTTGTAAGTCCATTATCCATGACTCTTTTGTAATTAAAGGAACCAATGACGGCTTTAAAGGTGTTACTGTGTGACCTAATCTTCTTGCCATCTCATATCCATCTCCGGTAGAACCTGTTCCAGGATAAGACATTCCTCCAACAGCAAGAATTACTGAGCTGGCTTCCATAATAGTACCATTCACGCGCTCAATCCCAATTACTTTACCATCTTCTGTAAGAATTCTTTTAACTGCAGAGTCTGTCATTACTTTGACATTATTTTTATTTAAGAATGTTTGAAGTGCATGCATTACATCCTTCGAAGAATCTGATGTAGGAAAAACTCGGCCTCCACGCTCAACCTTTGTATTTACACCTAGTTCATTGAAAAAATTTATCAAATCCTGGTTTGAAAATGTATAAAAAGCCGAGTATAGAAAATTTCCGTTTCCAGGCGTATTTTCTATTAAACCCTCAACATCTGTATCGTTGGTTATATTACATCTTCCTTTGCCTGAGATAAGGAGCTTTTTTCCCAAACGCTCATTTTTTTCTAATAAAACTACCTCATTACCTCTTTGAGCAGCTATACCTGCAGCCATAATGCCTGCAGGTCCACCACCAATAACTATTACCTTGTTTTTAATCATATTTTTCCTTCCATAGTTGCTATAGAGTTCATGTAGCATAAAAATCATATCTGAACTAAGTCTATTTATCTTCGCGCCAAAACTAATCTTCTTTACAGTTTCTCGTCATGATATTCGTCTTTATCATATACATCATATTCATCCCAAATCTTTTCAAGACTTTCAAAGGTATTATATACCTCATTTTTTCGTCTCATACCTATAGCAACAATCAAAGCATTAATTAAGCTCAGTGGTGCAACAAGTGAATCTACAAAGGATGCCATATCACTTCTAGCAAATAGAGACATATCTGCACACTGTGCAACAGGTGATTCTGTGCTGTCAGTCAATGCAATTGTCTTGGCACCTTGCTTTTTTGCGAATTGCATAGCTTTAATTGTTCTTTTAGAATATCGAGGATAACTTATACCAATAACAACATCACCCTCTTGTGCTCTTATAATTTGTTCAAACATTTCACTTACACTTGTAGTGTGTACCAGCCTAACATTATCAAAAATTAAATTGAAGTAAAAACCAAGAAAACTTGCAAGAGTCGCTGAACTTCTTACACCGAGAATAAATATTCTCTTTGCTTTTAAAATGGTTTCAACTATTGCATTGAAATCATCATGATTAACCTGTTCAAGTGTTATCTTAATCTTATCCATATCAGACTGCAGCACACTTTTCAGTATGTTGTCTTCGTTAATCCTATTTGAAGACACTTCTATTCTTTGCACTGAGGTTAGCTTACTCTTAATAAGCTCCTGTAATACCTTCTGGAGCTTTGGATATCCATCAAATCCTAACTCGATAGCAAATCTTACAACAGTTGACTCACTTACCCCGCAAATTTCTCCCAACTTAGCCGCAGTAACATATGCAGCCTTATCATAGTGATTAACTATATAATTTGCGATTAGCTTTTGACCTTTGCTAAAATCATCATATTTCTGTTGTATAATGTTAATTAAATCATTATTTTTTTGAGTATTCATAACTTCACCAACCTATAATTAATATTAAGTATTTTTATTCTAAAATATTAGAGGGAGTAGAAACTCCCTCTATATCAAATAACTCTGTTCATTTAAACGTTATTTTATACAACTTACAATATATATTTTACCTTTTTGCAAGATAAAAATCAAGCACTTGCATTTTCTTTGGTGTTTTATAAAAATTAAGAAATAACAATTTTATAATTTTTTTGCAGGATTTTGGTATAATGTGTCGAAATTGCAGAATATATACTAATATTTTTGGAGGCGAAATATATGAATATTGACAGATTACAAGAGAACAAAAAGCAAGTCGAAGCTGGTCTAGTTAGGTCAAGTCTTAAGTTTTTACCATTTTCACTCATTTTACTGTTAGCAGGGTACTTTTTAAAGTATTCAACTATAATAATCGCGGTATCTACAATATTGTTTATAGTAGGATGTTTAATACCATATATTTCGAGTAAGTTTTATAATAAAAATCTGGATTATGTTACAATTTTATCTTTTACTCTAATTAGCACTACACTTTATTTATTGGGTAATAAGCCTGGTTTAATAATTTTATTCTTTATTCCAATTGGTATAGCATGTAGCTACTTTAGCTTAAGATTATTAAAATTTTCATTTATAAGTTTAGTAGTTAGTATGAATTTAAGTATGTTTTACCATAGTTATTCGCAAAAAGGATTTGGTCTTAGCTTACTAATCAACATATTAGTAAACATTGTTTTTATTTCAGGGTTAAGTTTTATTGTTTATATTTTCTTTAAAGATTTTGTTCAAAGGGCCAACAATATATTTAATGATGTTATGAGTAAAGAAGGAACTTTAATAGGAGTCAATAATCAAATTAGTCATACAACGAATGATTTAATAAATGTTGCAAAAACACTAGAGCAACAATCATCTGAAGCATCAGGAAGTACAGAACAGATAACTGCAGAAATTAATGATATGCTTTTAGGGGTTTCAAATCAGTCTGTAAATATTGATAACATTTATTCAAAACTTATAATTATTCAAAATGGTATAAAAAGTATTCAAGAAAACGTTCAGAAAATTTCAAAAGATAGTTTTAATACAAAATCATTGGCTAATAATGGTAAATCTCTAATTCAACAATCTTCCGAAAAAAACATTGATGTTTTAGGTAATACAGAATCAGTGCAAGAAAAGGTGAATTTTCTTTGTTCTAATATAGATTCTGTATTTAAGTTTGTTGACCAAGTAAAACAAATAGCTTCTCAATCAAAATTACTTGCATTGAATGCATCGATAGAAGCATCAAGAGCTGGTGAAAGCGGAAAAGGATTTGCTGTTGTAGCTGAAGAGGTATCAAAATTAGCTGTACAAACAACTGCCACAGCCTCAGAGATATATGATATCTTAGATAACCTGAAAAAAGAGTCTAGTGAAGTTTCCTCTTCTATGCTTAATACTAAAAGCACTGTAGAAGAAGCAGTAAATTTATCCACAGAAGTTGGCGCAAATTTTACAACAATTGCCATGAGTAATGAAAATATAAGTGAATACATAGCATTATTATCAAACGATGTGGCAAAGCAATTGTTAACTCCTATAGAAACAATAACTGATGATTTGGCAACTATACGAGATTCAATCCATTCTCATAATACCGCAATAAATGAGGTGGCTTCTGTAAGTGAAGAATTAACTGCTATGACAGAAGAATTGAATGCTTCTGCTGTAGAATTAGCAAATATATCTAGAGCTTTAGAAACCTTATTATAAGTTTATTATATAAACCAACATTTTAACATGCTACTTTATAGATTCAGTTTCACAATTCTGTATCTGTTTAGTGAGTTAAATATACAGTGTTTTGCACGTTCAAAAAGTGTGTGCTTTTAATATTAACATTTTTGACATATTAGCAGCTAATATTACTAATACTATCTACATATTAAAATAAATGTTGGAGTTTATATGATACAAATAGATGATGCTGGTAGTGGTAGCTTTGTTGGTGGAACTTGTATAGGCTTTTATAGACCTGAAACGAATGAATATTATTTTGATATTATTCCGGTAGAGTTATATAACATTGAGAATTTTAAAAATAAGTTGTACTTGGATGATGTTGTAGAAATAGCTGTTAAAGCTTTTGACGCTTTACATGTAGCCAAGCATGAAACAATTGAGATATGTAGAGGTTATATGTTTGAAAAGCTCAAGGATTGGTTGACTTCACAAGACTTTTGCTGGTATGTAACTCAGATTACAGGAAGAATTCAAGATGTAGTTGAAAAGAATTTTGAGCTATATACCATCAATTTAGGTCTTCCAGCAGAATATATAAAATATACCAGATATCCTTTCCATTTTCACAAGCTATTACGTTGGGTATTTTCTGATTATGACAATAGAATATGCTTGTGTAAAGTTGGGTGGAAAAGCTGGCAAAAATTAGGGGATATCTCCCCTTCAATATCTTATTCCAAAATAAAACATGCCAATTTTTATTGTTTAAAGTGCGGTAAACGAATAAAAATTGGCTCAGATGTTGCTGTTTTAGAATTTGTCAGTAATAAGCGTAACTATGTATATTTGCATAAAGGATGTGAAACTAAAATAATTCACCATATTTGAAAACATTATGTTACTGCTTTAATATTATTAATTTTGTGTAACTTCGAATGCACGTGTCTCGAAAGCGCAATGAGTATTATTGTAGATATAATACAAAGCATTGCAGCCAATTTAAATAAAGATGACGTACCAAATTTATTTACAATAAATCCACTTAAAAAGCTTCCAATCAGCCCTCCAGCCCCATAGCAAAAAGACCAAAATACTGCTTGCCCAGATGCTTGCTGATTTCTAGATACCATATCATTTATTATTTTTACTGCACCGAAATACCAAAAGCTAAATGCAAAACCTGAAAGTGGCTGTGAAACAAGCCATACCCATAGTACTGGAAATAGTCCAAGTAATGCCATACGGGTACCATACAAAATTACACCTGTGATAGCAATCTGCCAGGCAGATACCTTACCTGCAATTTTATCGAGAAAGTAAAACACAAATATCTCTGGAAGTATTTCTATTACCCATGATGATCCCATTAATAAACCAGAAACTTTAAGATTATTAAGACCAATAGGATAGAAATTTTCATATCCCTTTATGACAATGCAAATAAGGAAAAAAGATACTAATAATATAATGTAATTACTATTTTTTAAAAATGAGAATCTTTCATTAAACCTAAGTTTCTCTATCTTGGATTCTACAATATTGGATTTAATTACCAAAAATCTTCTATTAGATACACTCAATAAAATAATCAAGCTAATGACTAATAGACATATTTGAATTACAAAACTCCAAAATCCAAGAAGTCTACTCTTAAATACACCGCTAATAAACGCACCAACGCCATAGCCTATTGATCCCCACAATCGAATACTTCCATACTTGTCACTTTTTAATGACAATACTAAAGAGTCAATTAAGGAAGATATTGAAGCTGCAAACAATGAATAAGTGGACAGAACAATAAAGAATCCAACAAATGAATTAACGAATAGAAATCCAATTGCAGATGTCATTGTAAGGGATAAGGATATTATTAGTACCCGACGTATTCCCCATTTGTCTGCTGCCCAACCCCAAAAGGGCTGAAGCAATAACATAGCTGTAGGCATAATAGCCATAAGAATTCCTATTTGATAAGGCGTTAGGGTTTTGCTAAAATAAATCGTTAAATACGGAAACATTACAGCGCCTGCAGTCGAATAAAAAAACATTAAAGCATGTAGAGAATATTTATTCTTCATAAGTTACCTCGTTTCTAATTTGTGTGATATTACTATTAATTCAATAAGTTGTTATACAATTTTGCTATTTACTTATACCAATTTTAAACATATTATATATTGTAAATACTTATAATTCTCATATGTTTTTGCTTATTATAAGCACAAATTTGCTATTATTGGAGTGATAATTTTTGAAAGAAAAAGCTCTACAAGAAATCCCATGTTTACAGGACAAATTGTTTCCGATTAGTATCTCATTTAATACTTTCGAAAAACGTGGCAATGTCTACCATAACCATTGGCATGATCATATTGAATTTCTATACATAATAGAAGGGAAAGGAATAGTTGATTGTAATGGTGTTCCATATCACGTGAAGCCAGGAGATTTAGTTATCATAAATAGCGGAGAACTTCATTGTAACTATAGTCTTTCAGATGTTTTTTCTTATTATTGTATAATAATAGATCCTACTATTTTGCAAAGTAGCATTACAGATGCATGTGATATAAAATACATTTCACCAATAACTCAAAACCTTATACTTTTTAATAATGTCATTAATAACGATACAGCCATACTAGATTGTATAAAACGGATTATAGATGAATATAACAATAAGTCGGTCGGATATGAACTTTCTATTAAATCTGATACTTATAGAACACTTGTCCTACTTATGCGAAACCATGTTCGAAATACTCTTAATACTAATGTATACGAAATAAAGAAGAAAGAACTAGAACGATTGTATCCAGTTTTTGAATATATTGAAAATAATTATAGTGAGAAAATTACTGGTCAGTTTCTTTCAAATATGATTAATATTAGTCACTATCACTTTTGTCATGTGTTTAAGCAGATAACAAATAAAACTGTCACTGAATATATAAATGATATTAGAATTAAGAAAGCCATTAACTTACTATTCAATACTGATATGAATATTACGGAAATTTCTCTGGCAACAGGCTTCAATGACATTAATTATTTTATCAGGCAATTTAAAAGAAACATGGATATGTCACCAGCTGCATTCAGAACAAAGCATTCTAAAGATTAAGTTAACATTTTGAAAGATACTACGTTTTATTGAATGTATAGTATTAATCCTTATATTTTACCATGTTTCCATCATTATTAACTGTGGGAGTAGGGTTATAGTACCCGCTGGTGGTCTTACCCATCCCAAAGTCAATCAACAGCTTCATAGCTTCATCTTTTGGAATAAAATCAATACCGGTAATTTTACCTTGCGAGTCCTTTGTAGCTGAAATATCTATAATGCCTTTATCATCCGTATAGCATAATTCAAAGGAATTATCTTTTCGTTTGTCAATAAACACTCGAACCCTCATTCCATTATAAAACAGAATGTCCTTTCCGTTTTCATGTTTAACAGTGAGACCATATTCAAAATAAGGAGAGTATACGCTACTATGATCAGCGATTTTTATACTAAAAGCGCTATCCTTACTATCAACGCTAATCTTGGCATTTCCATTTCCATTGGTGTAACGGTATTTAGTGCCGTTATTAAAAATGGGAAAATTGGATGGTACTGTTATACTGCTGTCTTTTGATGCGATATTGAGCGTATAGTTTTTGCTATCCTCATAAAATTCAAGATTACCAGAGCTGTCAACACAATGTAAGTCAATAGACTTACTAAAATCACGTGGTAAAGAAACACTCAAAGCACCGCTTTCACAGTCTAAATTGAAGTTTGCGTTAATTTCTTGAATGTCCAAACCTGAATTATTGTTTTTCACTGTAATACTATTAAGCGAGCATTCAGGAACATAAATAATCACTTTATCAAATATGGATGACATATTATCAAGTTTACTATTTATGCTTATTACCACTGATGTTTCACTTTTTTGATTTTTTACATTATAAATTGTTTTGTCATAATCCATTCGGAAATTCTCGTCGGATGATTTTTTTATGACAATATTAGAATCTTCTGCAGTCAAATTGATATTTGAAATAACGTGTGACTTAGTTGTATCAGCTAAATTGTCAGCAGCTGCGCACTGTTTCTTAGGTGCTTTAGTCTGTATAGTTGATTTATTTGAAGAAACTGTTGTATTTGAAGTGACTATTGTATTAGCATAAGCACCAGTAAAGGCAGCACTACAAAATAGGAGCATTGCCAGAGTCATTGAAATAGTAACTGTAACTTTTGATTTCTTTTTGAATTTCAAAATAGCAACAAACCTTTCTTTAATCAGCCTGTTATCTTCATTATGAGAAATAAAGATATTATGAATGGTGTAGCTATACTCTCTAAAATAATTGGAGAGTAATCCATATCATGGTTATTATATTACTTCTGTCATATAGGCTTGTCAACAGTTAATCTACATAAGTGGAGTCCAAATATCGATTTCCATACTTATGTTTGAACAGCTTTGATGTTTAGGAAATTCATTTTCAAAACTGGATTTTCCATTACAAAATCAGAAACTCGTTTTCAAAAAGAGATTCTCGTACTACAAATGGGAATATTGTATTACAATTCACCACCAAATCACCTACATTTTACCTTTGTTTTCTCGCTAACGTTAAATATTTAATGATTATCATTAATTATTTATCGACTTATGAATAAATTATGATATACTATATGATATAAAATAGTAGGAGGTTTAATAAATGGATAGTAAAATTGAAAAAATTCGCAAAGAAAGCTTCGGACTTTCTATAATCATTAAAATTCTATTAGTGTTAACAAGTGTCTATTTTATAATAGAAATAATTTACACTGTATTTATTTTATTTCTTCCACCAAGTGCATTTACAGTAATAAAATCAGAATCAGGGTATTATATAAAAAACAGTGTACTATTTTTTGATATTGGAAATTATGTCGGAAACAATATTATCCATGATTTTGATACTCTTGCTACAACTCCAAAACCTGCATTGCTAATTAATCTATTTGCAGGATTAGTAACAAGCGGACTATTAGTAGCCATATTTTTCTTTACCAATCAAATATTTCGATCATTTAGCATAGTCCATACACCCTTTACCTTAGAAAATGGGAAAAGAATTAAAATAATTGCGATATTGCTCCTAATAATTGCAACTGTACCTATATGGCTACGTTTAATTCTTTATTTTTTTGTATATCTTGAATCAGGAACCTATATCATTGGTTCTAATTTTGTACTAATTTTGTTTTCTTTAGTTTTTATGTGTTTGTCATATATATTTTCCTACGGATGTGATTTACAACAGGAAGTAGATGAAACTTTATAGAATGGAGAATTTTTATGGCTATTGTTCTTAGACTAGACCGAATCATGGCTGACCGAAAGATATCATTAAATGAATTAGCAAATAAGGTAGGTATATCTAATGTTAACCTTTCGAACCTTAAGACTGGAAAAGTAAAAGCGGTACGTTTCTCAACCCTAGAAGCAATTTGTGATATACTAGATTGCCAGCCAGGAGATATTTTAGAATATCAAAGAAAGGAGAAAAAAATATAGTAGATTTGTCTCTACGTCAACCTAAAATACTGATAAATATATTATTTGTAAATTTAAAAATAATACGAACGGTAAAGAGTCAAGGATTTCAGCTTACACAGAAATCCTTGACTCTTTCGAACATCAATTAATATTAAAATCAATAATGCTACGATTTATTTATCATGCATACAATCAAATTATATAATCGTACCTATATTTTGCTTCTAAACCTATCTAACATACCATACAAGCTCCATCTATTCTGGGCTTGCTGATTGTTTAACCTTGAGATATTACCAACGGCATATTGCTTGCCATCTCTCTTGCCCATTTCATTAATGACAGCTGATATTGCAGCTACAACTTCTGGGTTAATCCCATTAGTAGCTTGTGCTTTTGGTTCATTTTCAGCAGATGCTTTCTGTCTGTCTTCAATTCTCTGTTTAAAGAATTTCTCTGCAACCTGAGGCAACATTGCATACGAGAGTACATCCTCATCCTGCTCAATATATTGTGAGATAGTAGCTTTAATCTTTTCGAGTTCAGGCTCAATCAAGTCTGCTGGTCTACAGGTTATAGGCTGTTCATCACCTAATATTTTCTTTTTAATCTCATCATTTATAGGTGCTGGGGTTCTGCCGTATTCGCCTTTAACAACACCCTTTGACTCCTTAGGAACCATCTTGTATCTTTCGCCTGTCATAACATTGAGTACAGCTTGTGTTCCAACTATCTGGCTTGAAGGTGTTACAAGTGGAGGAAAACCAAAGTCTTCTCTTACTCTAGGTACTTCCTTCAGAACATCTTCGAATTTGTCTAATGCATTTGACTGTTTAAGCTGTGATACCAAGTTTGAAAGCATTCCACCTGGAACCTGGTATATGAGTGTATTAACATCAACACCCATTACCTTAACATCCAACAATCCACTCTCAATATATTTCTCCTTCAAAGGTCTGAAGTAATCTGCAATCTCACTTAGCTTTTCTAAATCTAAACCTGTATCAAAAGGTGTATCCTTTAAGGTAGCAACTAATGGTTCTGTTGGTGGTTGAGAAGTTCCCATTGCCATAGGTGAAATAGCACAATCCACGACATCAACGCCAGCCTCAATGGCTTTTATATATGTCATAGAAGCTACACCACTAGTATAATGGGTATGCAGTTGGATTGGTACAGTTACATTTTCTTTAAGTGCCTTAACTAATTCATAGGCTTGGTAAGGTACTAAAAGCCCAGCCATGTCCTTAATACAAATTGAGTCTGCGCCCATACTCTCAAGCCTTTTTGCATCTTTTACAAAAAGCTCTAAACTGTGAACGGGACTTACTGTATAACAAATACAGCCCTGAGCATGCCCACCTTCTTTTTTACAAGCCTTCATCGCAGTTTCAATATTTCTAGGATCGTTTAATGCATCGAATATTCTCATTATATCCATGCCATTAGCAACTGCTTTTTGTACAAAATACTCTACAACGTCATCTGCATAATGCTTGTAGCCTAATAGATTCTGACCTCTCAGCAGCATCTGAAGCTTAGTTTTCTTTGCAACATTTTTTATCTTTCTTAGCCTATCCCAAGGATCTTCATTTAAAAATCTCATAGATGCATCAAAGGTAGCTCCACCCCATGCTTCTAACGAGTGATAACCAATATTATCAAGCTTCTCAACTATAGGAAGCATATCTTCAGTTTTCATTCTAGTCGCAATAAGTGACTGATGTGCATCTCTAAGCACTGTTTCAGTAATTCTTACTTTTGCCATGTTTCCATCTCCTTTTACGGTAGCTTACACTAACTTCCTCAGTTGGAATCTATAAACAGAGTTCTTGGCTTCAGGGGAGTTTTTATGCCATGAAGCTTAGAATCTGATAAACATAGTTCTTTGATTCAGCAGGAGTACCAAACTGAGTTAAAGCTCATTATCCAAAGTCGTAGAACTTCTTATCTCACACTTATATGAATTAGCGGTGCTGATATGTGATAGATATCAACAGGATGGTAGACGTAAAGAATGGTAATCTAATCAAAATTATCTTTAATTATTTTGCGATGGAAGAATTTTTAAATAATTTTGACTGGATATTCACATTATAAACATCCACTCTCCTGCAGTTAGTAAAATTATTTATATAAAGTTCAGTAATTTAAGATATTGATACCATTACTTCACCTGCAGATACAGACTTTCCAGCCTCTACATTTAATATAGCAACAATTCCATCAATTGGTGAAACAATCTCATTCTCCATTTTCATTGCTTCTAATATTAACAATACTTGACCTTGTTTAACGGCATCCCCGACAGCAACTTTTACTTTTAAAACAGTTCCAGGCATTGGTGCGGCTACATCTCCAGTATTATTTGACTTTGGTTGTGTTGTCTTTACAGCATGAGGTTCTATCGTTTTTGTCATGGTTCTTTTAGCATTAGTTGTAGCTAGATTTGGGGTTGCTCCACCCACTTCTTCAA
Organism: Bacillota bacterium; assembly: GCA_023392075.1. GTDB lineage: Bacteria > Bacillota > Clostridia > Acetivibrionales > DSM-1351 > Ruminiclostridium. The sequence continues at coordinate 23,755 of JAEVZU010000035.1, forward strand.
CCTCGACCTCATATGGATTTCCATTAACTTTAATTATATATTTACTCATTCTATCATCCTCCATTTGCCATAATGGCATTAAATATGTTATAGCTTTCGCAGTATAAAATTATTTAGTCAGCATAAATTCTATATATCTTAAAGTGGAATATTACCATGCTTTTTAGCAGGTCTGTTTTCCCTTTTTGTATTCAACATTTCAAGTGCTAATATTATTCTTGCTCTAGTTTCAGATGGTTCAATAACATCATCAACATACCCTCTAGCAGCTGCTACATATGGGTTTGAGAACTTATCTCTATATTCTGCTATCTTTTCTTTCCTGGTTTGCGCAGGGTTTTCAGCTGCAGCGATGTCCTTTTTAAAAATAATATTTGCTGCACCCTCTGGTCCCATGACTGCAATCTCAGCTGAAGGCCAAGCAAATACCATATCAGCTCCAATTGTTTTACTATTCATAGCAATATAAGCTCCGCCATAAGCTTTTCTGAGAATAACATTTACCTTTGGAACAGTTGCTTCTGAGAATGCATACAGGAGCTTTGCACCGTGTCTGATAATACCATTATGTTCTTGTGATACTCCTGGCAGGAATGCAGGAACATCTGTTAATGAAACCAATGGAATGTTGAAAGCATCACAGAAACGCACAAAACGAGCTGCTTTGTCAGCTGCATTCATGTCTAGTGATCCAGCCATTACCTTTGGCTGATTTGCAACGATACCAATAGTTTTACCATTCAATCTACCAAACCCAATTATCATATTCTGAGCAAAATAGCTCTGTATTTCAAAGAAATCTCCATTGTCAACAATTTGGCCAATGACTTCATACATATCATAAGCCTTATTTGATTCTTCAGGAATAATTTCATTTAAGCTCTCAATTATCCTTGTAGCACTATCGGTTTCACCAAAGTATTCTGTGTCTGAAACATTATTATCAGGAAGAAAACTTAATAATCTCTTGATATCCTCAATACATTCCTGCTCACTTGCTGACTTGAAGTGTGCTACACCACTTACTGAAGTGTGGACATCAGCACCACCAAGTGTTTCAGCAGAAACATCTTCGCCTGTAACTGACTTTATTACTTGCGGTCCAGTAATAAACATCTGACTCGTGTTTTCAACCATAAATATAAAGTCTGTAATAGCAGGAGAATAAACTGCACCACCTGCACATGGTCCCATAATTACTGAAATCTGTGGAATAACTCCGGATGCTAGAGTATTCCTATAAAAAATATCGCCGTAGCCAGAAAGTGCGTCTAATCCTTCTTCTATACGAGCTCCACCAGAATCATTAATTGATAAAAATGGTGCTCCCATTTTTAGTGCCATGTCCATTACCTTTGTAATTTTCTTAGCATGCATTTCACCAAGTGAGCCACCTATAACTGTAAAGTCTTGTGATGCAACAAATACTTTTCTACCGTACACTGTTCCGTAACCAGTAATTACACCATCACCAGCAAGTTTTTTCTTTTGCATGCCGAAATCAAAACATCTTGATTCAATAAAAGCATCTACCTCAACAAAACTATTTTCATCAAATAGAAGTTCTATTCTTTCTCTAGCCGATAGTTTCCCTTCAGAATGCCTTTTTGCAATTTTATCTTCTCCGCCACCAAGCGAAATGGAATTTTTTAAACTTTTTAAAGTTTCTATTTTTTCAATCTGTGACATGTACAATCACCTCTTTAAGAATTTATGGATTTTTTTACCTTATATTTATTAATTGATTATATTACCTAGTGATAATTATATAGTATGATAAAAAACGTGTCAAGTGACTAACGAACATCTTTATTATTTTGATTAAAACAGTTATACTTTATGTAAATTGAATATAAACAAAGTTCTCGTTATAACCGAAATAATTATGTAACCCCCACTAAAAGAATTTGTAAATATCGAATCATATAGCGAGGAGTGAAATTTAGTTGGCAATATTACATCTATTTAATAAATCACGACGAAATTCAGAGCCTCTTGCAGATACTATTAACAAGATAAAAAATGGAGATAGCCAGTTAAGAGAACTTTTTATAAATGAATATAAGCCCTTTATTATAAAATCAGTCTCCAAAACAACTGGCAAGTATGTTGCAATAGAGAACAGCGAAGAATTTAGCATTGCTCTTATAGCTTTTAATGAAGCTATCGATTACTATGATTCAGACAAAAATGCTGGCTTTTTGAATTTTGCTCAGATAGTGATTAAGAGAAGACTTATTGATTACATAAGAAAAAATCAGAAACATAATAAGGTGTTTCCCCTAACATATTTTGATAATGACGAAAATGAGAACGAAAACTCTTTTGAAAATAAATATTTTAAAGTAGATTCAAGTTCTCAGTTTAGCAATATTGAAACAAAAGAAGAGATTGCTTTATTTATAAATAAACTAAAGGATTTTGATATTGAACTTCAAGATCTAATTAAGAGTTCTCCAAAACATATGGATTCCAAAAGGTTATCAATAAGTATCGCACGAGTTTTAGTAGAAAATAAAGAACTCTCTGAAAAACTTGAGATAAAGAAAACCATCCCAATGGTTGACCTTATGAAATTAATTGATGTAAACCACAAAACCGTGGAGAGAAATAGGAAATTTATTATTTCAGTCTATTTGATATTAACCAGTAATCTGGAGGTCATGAAAGGATATGTTGAAAATGTTGAGAAAGGTGGGCAAAGATGATGGATGAATTTACAGGATCAATACTTGAAATAAATAAAAAACATGCTATTGTTATGACCGACTCATGCGATTTTGTAACCATTCATAGACAACCTCAAATGTTTGTTGGTCAACAAGTTAAGTTTAGAAAATCAGATATAGCCGGAACTAATAAAAATTATATTAAATACGCTACACTTGCTGCAAGTGTATTTATAATAGCTTTGTTTTCTGTCTTCTATTTTCAAATTTTCATGCCAAGTACTGTGTTTGCATATGTTGATGTTGATATTAATCCTAGTGTGGAGTTCTCTATTGATAAGAATGCACAAGTTTTGGATTTGGTGCCTTTAAATACAGATGCTCAATCACTATTAAAAGACTTAGAATTAGTTGATTTACCTTTAAAAGAAGCAATTACTGAGGTTGTAAAAGCTTCAAAACAGCAGGGTTTTATAAGTACAAGTAAACAAAATACAGTTCTTATATCAGCCTCAATAAACCATGAAAAAAATCACAATACAAACGACACTGATGAAAAAGCTTTCGACAAAATCATATCTGACATTAGTAGAGTTACCTTTAATGTAGGTACTGAGAATATTGATCCGGAAATTTTAAAAGTAACACCTGAGAATAGAGAATCTGCAATTAAGAATAATTTATCAATGGGTAGATATGCACTTTATTCTAAAATAAAGGCAGATGATAATAATATTACTGTTGAAATAGCTAAGACAGAGCATATTTCTGACATGCTAGATAAAGCTAAAATTAAAGGTTCTAAAAAGATTAAATCTAATGAATCTAACTCTAAGGGTTCTAAGACTAAGGATACTAATTCTAAGAATAGCGACTCCAAAATTAATAATTCGAAGAGTTCTAACCCTAAGAATAATGACCATAAAATTAATAACTCGAATAATACTGTCTATAAGAATAAAGATCCTAAAAATACTGGTAATTCAAACTCAAAGGAGACTGCATCTAACAGTACAAAATCTAAAAAGAAGTACTCTCAGAATACTAATTCTGAGAGTAGTGACCCCAAAAATAATAATTCGAAGAGTTCTAACCCTAAGGATAATGAACCCAAAATTACTAACTCTAATTCCAAAAATAACGACTCAAAAGATACTAACTCAAATTCTGAGAAAAATGACTCGAAAAATAATAACTTTAAGAATGATGCCTCTACGAAAGCTGGTTCTAATAATTCTGGTAAGGGTAACAGTAGTGATTCTACTCTTACTGATAATAAAAAAAAAGATAATAGCGATTCTACTGATAAGAAGAACATACTAACTAATAATAACACTGAAAATAATTCTTCAAATAATGAGCATGCTGTAGGTTCAGGTAATTCTGAAAAAGGCAAGATAGACAAATGATAATTATTTAAAAATTAACTATTTTCAACCAAGTCTTCTATGATATAATCTATCAAGTAATATATTATAAATGATATTAATCATTAGGGAGAGATAAACATGGATAATGAAAATGAATTAAATAGCCAAAATCAGAATACTCCAATACAAAATACTCCAACACGAAATATTCCTGAACAAAATATCCCAATGCAAAATATTCCAAACTTTGAAAACAATAACCAACAAAATGCTTATCTTTTAAACTCAATAATTGATAGTCTCTCAGGTTGGATGAAATTTATAGGTATATATACAATAATATCCGGTGCACTTACATGCTTAGGTATCATAACTGCGGCGATAGGTGTTCCTTTAATTTTAGCTGGAATCGCTCTTACGAAGGGTTCCAAGAGTATCAAGAATTACAAGCAGTATAATAGTCCATATATACTTAATGAAGTATTTTCATCAATGAATAAATACTTCAAGATTCAAGGAATTCTTACCATTATTAGCATTGTTATTCTAGTTATATATTTTGTAATCCTATTATTTGCTTTAGTTTTCTCTTTTAGAGGTTTCTTTTACAATTATTTCTGATATAGACTATTTAACTCTACCTCTGAAAGTCTTCTCCACTTTCCTTCAGGTAAATTATTAAGTGCTATAGGCCCAATAGCTATTCTTTTTAAAGTAAGAACGTTATGGCCTATAGCTTCACACATTTTTCGCACTTGCCTATTTTTACCCTCATGAATTGTTACATGAACTAATGCATTATTTTTAATAATTTCTTTAATAACTATTTTTGCAGGTGATGTGGTATAATCCTCAATTTTCAACCCTACTTCAAACATTTTTATTTCATCCTTTGTCGGAGTACCAGAAATTAAAGCCTCATAGACCTTATCAATTTCATGTTTTGGATGTGTTAATTGATATGTAAAATCTCCATCATTCGTCAATAGTATAAGCCCAGATGTATCGTAGTCAAGTCTTCCAACAGGGTATAAACGAATATCTATATCTCTTACGAGATCCAATACTGTAGGTCTTCCAAATTGATCTTTTGCACTAGAAACACACCCAACTGGCTTGTTGAGAATAATATATATCTTTTCTTCCTCATTTACTATCAGCTTGCCATCTACTGTTACTACATCATTATGAGATACGCTAACACCCATATCAGTAATTGTTTTACCGTTTATTGTTACTCTACCCTGCCTAATAATATCCTCAGATGCTCTTCTTGAAGCGATACCCGCATGAGCTAAAAACTTTTGCAATCTTATTTCTTCCATTTACTGTCTTCCTCTTTATTCAACATAGTCATAACATGTATTTTATTATTACCTTTAGTATGAGTCAATAAAACTTAAAAATATTTTTCATGGGGTGATACTTATAATATAGCTTCTAAAGATTTAGACATGTTTGATAATTCTACAGCAGTAGAATTCAATTCTTCTGTCATAGAAGTTAATTCTTCACCTACAGATGCAACTCCATTTATCGCAGTATTATGAGCATGTATTGAATCCCTCATAGTTACTAAATTACGAGTGATATTTTCAATTGGAACTACCAGTTGTTTTGTAACATCATTTGATAACGATAATATGTTTTCACTTATATTATCATTATTAGTAGCGATTGTAGTAAATTTAACACCGACATCCCTTGATAAGCTTACTCCTTCTTCAACAGTGTTTTTAGAAAAATTCATTGCAGAGGCAACTTCTTCAGAGTCTTTCTTCAAGTTATCTAATATGTTAAAAATTTCTACAGCTGCAGAAGTTGTTTGTAGGGCCAATTTTGACACTTCTCCAGCTACAACAGCAAATCCTTTTCCGCTTTCACCAGCTTTTGATGCCTCTATAGCAGCATTTAAAGAAAGTAACTTTGATTGAGAAGCTATTTGCTTTACCTTGTCAACAAACTTAAATACTTTATCTATATTAGAACAGAGGAAACTTATCTTTTCTTCGACAGATTGTATACTACCCAAAATATCATTATTTTTTTCATTTGATTGTTGAACAAGAGCTTTACCAGTGTTAGCCAGTGAATGTGCAGCGATACTATCCTCTGTAATTTTTTGAACATTTTCTTGAATATTGTTAATTCCCTTTTGAATAATTAAAAGTTTTTCATAAACCCCATCAATATTTTCAGTCTGACTTTTAACTCCTACTAGCATATCATTTATCTCTACAGATATTTGTTCAGTACATCCGGACGCTTCACCTGATTGTAATTCTAATTTTTTTGCAACGTCAATCAAATCTTTTGTTGCAGAACTTATTTGTTCATTTATACCTAATAAAATATCCTCTTTACTTATAACATCTGTAAATATGTTGTTGGCTCTATTTACAAAATCTTTAAAGAATACATATACTACAAAACTCAAAGCTGATACAAATATTACGTTTACTATTGCATTTTTAAGTAAGCCTATTCCGAGACCCAAAACTGAATAACCAATATAGAAAAAATTTATACTTACGCCAACTGAAATACTAATAAATGCAAATCTTAATAATTTCAAACTAAAGTAACTACAAGCTATACCTATCGGTATAAAGAAAAGCATCAATAAACCAGGCTTGTCTCCGCCAATAAAATACGTTAAAGCACTAATTATTGTAAAACATACTATTGAGACATAATCTAAATATTTTATGTGAAGTTTACTGCACAAATATGGTGTTATACATCCAAAGCAGAATATCACAAAGCCTACTACTAACAACGTATATCCGATTTTGAAAGCCATTCCTAAAAGAATAAATAAAAGAGCTAAAGGTAAAAATTTTAGACCAGATTTTACTACGCTTGCATCAACTTGAATTTTGTTTTCTCTTAATCTGTCGTTAGTCATATATACACTCCTTAAAATATAAAATATTAGTCGATTGTAGATTTGTGCAACCAAAGTTTTTATATTTTTAAGAACTTCTTTATGCAATCGTCTAATACACAATATTACATATTTCTACATAAAATAACTATATCCTTCAAAATAAAGCAAAATATTTAATGAGTGTATTCTATTAGGTTACCATTTATTGATCAATTAGTATTTTTAACATGCATACGAACAACCGCCAAGCAAAAAGATGGCAAAACAAAAGACGAGACTGTTTCCTCCCGCCTTTAGATATTGTTATTATTTTATTTTTCCTCTTCTTCTTTACTATCATCTTTCTTCTTTTTAATATCATCTTTTTTCTTTGAAGTCTTAGAATTAAAAATCTCATTTACCTTTTCTACTAACTCAGGTACCATATCAAATACTTTTTCAATAGACGAATTTACATTTACAGGGAGTAACTTAACATGTTTTTCTCCACATACCATAAATGCAACAGGATTAATTGAAACACCAGCACCACTACCTCCTGCAAAGGGTAATCTACCTTCTTCCTGTTCTCCTTGCTCACCTGTTGCATTCCCTGGTGAGTAATCTCCTCCGCCTGCAGCAAATCCAAAACTAACTTTAGATATAGGAATTATTACCGTCCCATCTGGTGCTTGAACTGCATCTCCTACAATCGTATTAACATCTACCATTTCCTTAATACTTTGCATGGCTGTAGTCATTAGACCTTCTATTGGATGTTCTGACATCAGCATAACCACCTTTTCTATTTTTTAAGTAATATTTTAATATTTCTATACACATAAGTATAATGTTTACAATTTTTAGGCTAAATATACAATCAAAATTTACTTTCCATACTTTTTCCTTGAAGTCTGTTTCAATTTTTATGTCCCTATTTTTTACATTATATTTTGTGAAAATAACTGTTGGTATTAGTCCAGCTAAATTCCATACAAGTCCGTATAATATTGCTGTGTAGCAAGCATCTCCAGTCCCTTCTTTTACATACAACTTAAATTCTTTTATGATTAGACTCTTTGAAAATAGTTTATTTAAGACATGAAAGCTAATTTTTAATTGATTTAAATCTCTTTTTTTTCGTACCTTTTTCTTTTT
>JAEVZU010000038.1 GCA_023392075.1 Bacillota bacterium
AGTGCAATAAGGGTCAGAAGTACTTTTTTCAACTTAACCTCCCAAGCCATATTATGGCTTTGACATGCTATGGCTTTGAGCCACAACAGCGGCCACAAATTGTTATGAAATTTGTTTCCTCCTCTACGCTATAAGACAAATAAAAGAGGTTAACCGGCCATGCGCGCTTTTAAAGTATTTACAAATACTTTGAATATCGCGAGGCCATAAATTCAAAGGTTAGTTTGGTAGACGAGTGTTAGCGGAGCCTTTCAAGCTAACCTCCATATCGCAGACACATCCGGCGACACAAATAGTAATGAAACAAGCGTATGCCTGCCGCTTGATTGCTCAAATGCGCAAATAAGCCCTTGGGCTCATTTGTTATGCGAAGCGTACGATGTATGCACGAAATGTAAACTTCGCATTTTTCACGCTAACCTCCTCTGCATGCTGCGAGTGTTATAAAGAGCCAGGAATGACATATGTACTTTTATTATACACTATATTCATCCCCGGATAACAACAAAAAAGTTCACATGTTTACAGCTTCTATCCCTTTACAGCTCCCGCCATCATACCTTTGATAAGCTTATCCTGACCGATGGCAAAGGCTACTATCATAGGCAGAGCACACAATGTCAGCACAGCCATGATCATGGGTACATTGGAGTTATACTGTCCCTGGAATTCCCATATTGACAGCGGTAATGTCCTGCTTTTCGCCGACTGGGTCAGTACAAGGGCAAAGCTGAATTCATTCCACATGTTAACGGCATTATAAATAGCCAGTGTGGCCAGTCCCGGCTTTGATAAAGGTGCGATGATATGGAAGAAGGTCCTGTATTTACCGCAGCCGTCTATCTCGGCAGATTCTTCAAGCTCTTTCGGTATTTCGGCCATAAAACTGGTCAGGATGAATACCGATATGGGAAGGTTAAATGCAGTGTACGGTCCTATAAGTGCAAAAATGGTATCATACAGGTGTATTTTCTGTGTCAGCTGGAAAACAGGTATAAGCGTTACGTGTATGGGCACTGCCATTGCAGCTACAACAAGTCCGAACAGGGGTTTGTTGAATTTAAACCTGAATCTGGAAAAAGGATATGCCGCGCACAGTGACGTTATTAATATCAATGCCAGTGAAACAGCTACTACGAAGGTACTGTTCAAAAGATATCTGTAAAACTGGCTTTTAATAACACCTGCAAAGTTGTCCACATAAAATCCCTTTGGCAATGCAAAAACTCCTGCAGTGAGAATCTCAAACTGTTCTTTAAAGGCTGAGGCTACCATAAAATAAAATGGAGCTCCTGCTACAACCAGCCATAACAATGCTAAAATTGCAGCAATTATTTTTCCAACCGATATTTTTTTTCTGGTCATCCTTTACGCCTCCTCTTTTCCGTTTAAAGCCCTAAGGGTTAACAATGAAATCAAGGTGATTACAATAAACATACCTGATGCTATCGTTGAGCCGTAGCCCATTTTCATTGTCTGGAAGGCATTTTTGTACATATACGTGGCCATAAGCTCGGTGGCGCCGTTAGGCCCGCCCTGGGTCATAACGTATATAAGGTCAAAATACTTTAACGAACCAACCAGTGAAAGAACTGCAGCACTCTTTACAGTACCCTTCATACATGGAAGCGCAACTCTCCAGAAGTACTGTCCGTGAGTGGCACCGTCAATAATTGAAGCTTCATAGAGTTCCACCGGCAGCGAACTGAAGGCAGCCAGGAAATAAACCATATAAAAGGGAATGTACTGCCAGCATATAACAGTGATAACGGCATAGATAGCAATCTTTGGATTTCCCAGCAGATCCACCATGCCTTCCCCGCCGAATAATGCGGATGCCGCACTTATGAGTCCGAACTGGGGGTCGTAGGTATATTTAAAAAGGAAACCGACAGCTACTGAGGACATAAGCATGGGAAGGAAATAAACCATCTTGAGAAAATTCAGTTTCTTTCCTCCCGTATCCAGCAGGAAGGCCAGTGCCATGGCTATGGGCAGCTGTATGGCTATAGACAGAATAACTATTATTATATTATTAAGAAAAGACTTGTAAAAGACGGTGTCGGTCGCAAGTGTTTTCCAATTCTCCAGGCCGTAAAAAACCTTATCGGAACTGATTCCGTTCCAATCATGAAGACTTAACCAAAAAGAGTTGATTATGGGATATAATATAAAAACCAAAATAAAGAAGAATACCGGAACAAGGAATACTGCTGCGGCAATTGCGGTGCTGCGTTTTCTATAACTTAAGAGTGATTTGGTATTTTGCATTGTTTCTCCTCCCCCTCTGAATAAGAAACCAATCCAGACCGGTTATTTTATATGCAACAAATTTTTTATTCAAATATAATTGATGGGTATCAGATGAGTGATACCCAATCAATTATAAATATATTAATTTATTGTTATTTGCCGAATGCCTTTTTAGCTGCGGCTTCCATTTCCTTGTTCACCTGGTCAGGGGTCTTTGCAAGACCAAATATGGCTTGTGAAGTGTCCTTGTGAACCTGAGCCACATCAGCCGGGAGGTATTGATCATACCACAGCTGAACCGAAGGAGCCTTTTCAACTGCAGTCAATACATCCTGGAGCAGAGGATCGGTAACCTTTACACCTTTTACAGGAGGAACTCTTCCTGCTTCAATACGCTTGGCAACAGCGGTATCGTCTATGAGGTAAGTTACAGCCTTGAAGGCACCTTCAACATCCTTGCAGTTTGCAGCAACTGAATAGAAGTTATCTCCAACAGTACCAACAACTGAGTTTGGATCACCTTTTCCGTCTTCGGCAGCCGGGAACGGGAAGGAACCAACCTTAGTCATAAAGTCTTTGTTTTCACCGGCAGCTGTTGAGAGGAACCATGATCCCATAAGTGTCATGGCAGCTTTATCTGAATAAAGGAGAGTACGTGATTGTCCGGAATCTTCATCAAGACCGTTAAAGCCTTTGTTAAAGTATTCTTTCTTGACCCATTCCTGTATCTTGTTTCCGGCCTTTGTAAATGCTTCGTTTTCAAAGGAACCTGTACGCTGTGCTGCAGCATTGAAAGCATCAGCTCCGCCGTAACGGTCTGCAAGATACATGTAATACATTGAGCCGGTCCACTGGGTCTTGTTAGCCAGGGAGAATGGTATGATACCGTTCTTTTTCAAAGTGTCGGCAACCTTTTCAAGTTCTGTGATTGTCTTGGGAACCTGCAGGTTGAACTTGGCAAACAGGTCTTTATTATAGAAGAACATTGCTACTGCTGTATTCTCAACAGGTATTGCCCAGATTTTATTCTGGTATGTAGCCTGGTTAATGGCTGCCGGCATGAAGCGGTCCTTGTAGCCGTCTTTATCCATGTAAGCAGTTAAATCAGCGATTTTCTTTGAATCAACATATGTGTTCATTGGTCCGCCTGACCAGTGCGGGAATATGTCGGGCATCTGATCGGAACCCATTGCAACTGCGATCTTGGTCTTAAAAGCATCATTCTGCATTGCAGAAATTTCTACGGTATAGTTTGTATTGTCCTTTGAGAAACGATCCATACTGTCTTTAATAATTGTGGGCATAGGTTCTGTTGTCTGGATATGCCATAATGTGAGTTTTACAGGCTCCCCTGCCGGTGCAGATGATTCTGCTGCGGTTGATGATGGAGCAGCACTGCTGGCTGCCGCGGTTGAGGTTGAAGTAGCTGCCGGTGTTGATGAACCGCAAGCTGCTATGGATAATGACATAGCAATTGCTATACCTGCAGCAAGGGCCTTACTAATAGCTTTTTTCATATTTTCATGACCTCCTTTAATATATAGGCACGAGTTCATCGATCAGTCATGCCTTATGTATTTATATTAGCATCAAAGGATAATCAATTTAATTTATAAAACTTACCTCTTCATATAATTTTGTGACATATGAAAGCAAAAAACCTAACTTTTTTGTTAGGTTTATACAAAAATGAATGCCCTCTATTAACAATGTACAATACGTTTTTAAGCGGTGAATTTGCCCCGCGGCTGCGTTGAAGCCGCTTGCAAGGGACAAAGCCTTTCTGAGCAAACAATATTTACGATAATCTGGTCTCGAAATCACTGTATTGGAATGATCTTACTGTTTCTATCCCCTTTTTTTCACTGTAAAGTGCTATAGCCGGAAGATTGACACCGTTAAAGGTATTATTTTTTACCATGGTATAATGGGCCATGTCGCAGAAGACCAGTCTGTCGCCCGGCTTCAGAGGCTTCCGGAAGGAGTAGTCCCCTATTATGTCTCCGGCAAGACAGGTATGCCCTCCCAACCTGTAAGTATACTTGTTTTCCTCCGGTTTCCCGGCATCTATTATACCGGGTCTGTAGGGCATCTCCAATACATCCGGCATGTGGCAGGCTGCCGAAGTATCAAGGATTGCAATATTCATTTCATTTTCTACAATATCCAGTACCCTTGCCACCAGATAACCTGTATTTAAAGCCACAGCCTCACCGGGTTCAAGATAAACCTGTACTCCGTATTTATCCTGGAAGCGGCTTATAGTCCGGACAAGTGTCTCGATATCGTAATCCGGCCTCGTAATATGGTGTCCTCCTCCAAAATTCAGCCACTTCATGTTTTTTATAAACTCTCCGAATTTTTCGTCCACCACTCCGGCAGTACGTTCCAGGGTGTCTGAATTTTGTTCGCACATGGTATGGAAATGAAGCCCGTCTATACCGTCCAGCTGCTCCGGCTCAAAATTTTTCCGTGTAACTCCCAGCCTTGAATGCCTGGAGCAGGGGTCATATATTGCATGCTCCTGTTCGGAATATTCAGGATTTATACGTATTCCGCACTCTATTCTTTTGCCCGGATAACTCTTAACTCTGGCCTTAAACCTGTCCCACTGGGCAAAGGAGTTGAACACTATGTGATCTGTGTATCTCAGCAGTTCATCAAACTCTTCTTCAATATATGCAGGAGCATAAACATGGACTTCCTTCCCCATTTTTTCATAACCCAGCCTGGCTTCAAAAAGCGAACTGGAGGTAACACCTTTAAGGTACGTCCCGATTAACGGATATACCGCATGCATTGAAAAGCCCTTCTGGGCCAGCAGAATTTTGCAGCCCGTCCGTTTTTGAACAGAATCAAGTATTTCAAGATTTTTTATCAGAAGCCTCTCATCGACTATATAACAGGGTGTGGGCAATTTACCAATATCAATATCCATAACAGTCAACCTTCCTATATGCAAATATACTATACGCCACTGTTCACTTGCATACCTGCATCAAACAAAGTGAACCAGCGGCGTATGTTCAATTCATATCAATCAAGGAGCTCCGGAGAAAAATCTTCTTTCCAGGGAAGCCCGTATTTGTTCAGAGCGTCCATAAACGGATCGGGATCAAACTCTTCCACATTATATACTCCCGGTTTCTTCCAGATCCCCTTCAATATCATCATGGCACCTATCATGGCAGGAACCCCTGTTGTATAGGATATGGCCTGTGAGCCCACTTCCGCATAGCATTCCTCATGCACGCATACATTGTAAACGTAATAGGTTCTGGGTTTCCCGTCCTTTATACCCTGGATGATGCAGCCAATGTTGGTCTTACCCTTTGTTCTGGGTCCAAGTGAAGCAGGATCCGGCAATACGGCCTTTAGGAACTGAAGAGGAATAATTTTTTTACCTTCAAAGTCTATTGGTTCTATTGAAGTCATACCCACATTTTCAAGCACTCTCAAGTGGGTAAGATATTTTTCTGAAAAAGTCATCCAGAACCTTATTCGCTTGACACCTTTGATATTTACCGCCAGAGATTCTATTTCCTCATGGTGCAGCAGGTATATGTCCTTTGGCCCTATCTCTGGCAGATCATACACTTTTTTAAGCTCCAGAGGTTCTGTCTCCACCCATTCTCCATTTTCCCAGTAGCTGCCTGGTGCAGTTATTTCACGTATATTGATTTCAGGGTTGAAGTTTGTAGCAAAGTGGTAACCGTGATCGCCCGCATTGGCATCAACTATATCAATATAATGTATTTCATCAAAATAGTGTTTCTGAGCGTAAGCGCAAAAAACACTTGTTACACCGGGATCAAAACCGCTGCCAAGCAGAGCCGTGATACCTGCTTTTTCAAATCTTTCCCTGTAGGCCCACTGCCATTTATACTCAAACTTTGGTATTTCAGGCGGCTCATAGTTTGCAGTGTCCAGATAGTGTACACCTGCAGCAAGACATGCATCCATAATTGTAAGATCCTGATACGGAAGTGCTACGTTTATGACTATGTCCGGCTTAAATTTATTTATAAGTTCAATAACCATTTCAGTGTTGTCGGCGTCAACCCGGGCAGTATGGATTTTGGTTTTTCCTCCATCCAGTTTTGCTTTTATGGCCTCACACTTTTCAACCGTTCTGCTGGCTATGCATATTTCTTCGAATACATCCGGGTTCTGGCAGCATTTATGGATTACAACACTTGCAACACCGCCTGCACCAATAATTAAAGCTTTTCCCATATTAACCTCCATGAGCCACATTTGTGGCCGCAAAATGTAATGAAAACTTATATCCTTTATCGCAATGTGGCGAATAAAGGAGGTTAATTGGCCATGAGCGCTTTCAAAGTATTGCAGATACTTTGAATATTTCGCACGGCCATAAATTCACAGGTTAGTTTGGAAGACAAGTGCAGGCGAAGTCTTTCACGCTAACCTCCCAAGCCATATTATGGCCTTTGAGCCGCATAGCGGCCACAAAATGGTTATGAAATATCTTCCGCTCCTCTGACAGCTACTGCCTGCTGTCTCCTTCTGAAAGATACCCGTCCAGAATATTGACAACTCTTCTGGCGCGCTGTGC
>JAEVZU010000042.1 GCA_023392075.1 Bacillota bacterium
GAATAATACATGAAATTTGCACTTACCTTGCAGAAGCGGGCAGTTAATTCCCATTGGGGCAAAGGATATCTCAGGCATAGAATCAGTACAAGCGCCAGCAGAGGGTAAAGGAAAACAGTCATAATAATATTTGCCTGAAGGCTGAGCGCTTTTCCGATAAAAATTTCCGCCAGGAATAAAGCAAATATTAAACAAAAGGCAAGTATTAATACTTTGCTTTTAATTTTGTCCAATTTTGGATATAGCTTGATTAATATATATCCCAAAAGGAAAAAGGGCAAACCCATCAACAGGTTTCGTCTGATCGTTTCAAGCTGATCGGAATTATACAGGCTGCTGATAAAAGGAATTTGCTCCCCAAGCTTGTAATATGCGCCTGTAAGGCAGCCAACTCCATATAACAGCAGGGAAATTACGCTCAATATGGCGAGTTGCCTGCGGAAGAGTGTTGTCACAATAACACAGAATACAAGAGTGGGAAAAAACCAAAGCTGATAATGGGAACCGGACAAAAAGAAGTTGTTAATACTGTTTATTGTAAATTCCTTTATGGAATAATGATTTCTGACTACCTGTATAAAATCCACAAGATAATATATCAAACTCCAAATGGTATAAATTGCAAGAAGCCGCTTTATGTATTTGAGAAATACCTTCCTGCCCTGCAGAAGACCGTTTATGTAAAAGTAACCCGATACGGCAAAAAAGAAGGGTACGCCTAATCTGGGGAAAATATAAGTAGCAAAATAACCGGATAAATTTTGATATTCCATCAATGGCTCAGTATGGATAGCCACCACCATTACCGCGCATAAAAGCCTCAGTATATCAATAGAATTATACTTTTTTATACGCGTTTTCTCAAGGCTTGGACTGATAACCGGAGAAGCCGCGGCATTGCTGACTTCCAGGACCGGAAAAGTAGTATTCATAAGTGCCGATCACTCCTGCTTTATGTTAAAATTTGACTGAATCCAGCTAGTGGTCTGTAACATCTAAAACGTGTATTTCCGGCGAGGAAAAATTTTGCAGGATAAGGCGGAGGACGAAGACAATACTGTATGTATTGACAAGGACGACAACGAAATTCTGCGGAATTTTAACCGTCGGAAATATATGACTTTTAGGTGTTACGGACTACTGGGATTTTGCACGGATTAGTATAACATAATGCAGTGCAGGTTTCCATTAAATATTTTTGTAAGCAGGGGGTAGTATATATAAAGTTTTCAATTTTTATTGATAAGTTATTTGTGATTGTTTAAAATTAAGAATGATATAAAATTCAAACAGTGAAAGGAAGATTATGAGTCATCATAAAGTTGAACTTAAAGAAGTAAGCTTCTCATACGCCGACGGGCATCAGGCTCTGGACAATATTTCCTTCCTTCTCGGCCACGGCGAGTCTGTTGGAATCGTAGGTGCGAACGGAGCAGGAAAATCCACACTTTTATCTGTTTTGACAGGGATACAGTTTCCTCAGAAGGGGACTGTCAGAGTGGGAGACCTGCCGGTTAATAAAAAAACCCTGTCGGAGATAAGAAGAAGTGTCGGTTTGGTTTTTCAGGAACCTGACGACCAGTTGTTCATGACTTCAGTATATGATGACGTCGCTTTTGGCCCAAGAAATTATAAGCTGGATGAGGAAGAGGTCGATATAAGAGTAAGGGAAGCTCTTGAAGAGGTGGGAATTACTCATTTAAAGGACAGGCCTCCTTATAAGCTTTCCGGAGGAGAAAAGAGGCTGGCTGCCATTGCAGCAGTTATTTCAATGAAGCCCGATATATTGATTATGGACGAGCCGACTGCATCTTTGGACCCCAGAGCAAGAAGGAAGATAATGAATATTTTAAAAGGCTTCACCCATACTAAAATAATTACAAGTCATGATCTTGATATGATTATGGATATGTGTTCAAGGACGATTGTTCTGATGAAGGGTAAAATAGCCGCAGACGGCAATACCATGGAAATATTGAGCGATGAAAGGCTGATGGAGGAATGCGGCCTTGAAATACCTCTGGCACTTCAGAATTGTCCTGTATGCCGGTCGGCAAAAGCATTTTGATTTTATTATATTTTAATGAATTTGGGCAATCAGTGCTCACCTGAAAAAGAAATGGAGAGAAGATGAGAATAGCGGTTATAGACGGGCAGGGCGGAGGAATCGGTAAACTTATCGTGGAAAAGCTTAGAGTTGCCTTTGGTAATGATATAGGTATATTGGCTATGGGTACCAATGCCCTTGCAGCATCTCTGATGCTGAAGGCAGGAGCAAATGAGGGAGCTTCGGGAGAGAATGCAATAGTATATAATGCACCGAAGGTTGACGTCATTATAGGCTCGATAGGTATAGTATGTGCAAATTCCATGCTGGGAGAACTGACGCCTGCAATGGCGAGAGCAGTATCGGAAAGTGATGCGGCAAAAGTGCTGATTCCGCTTAATAGATGCAATATATTCGTTGCCGGTATAAAAGAGGAACCACTTCCGCATTACATAGATGATGCTGTTGTATTTGTGGGAAAATTGCTGGAGGATATTTCACGCGGTAATTAAGGTTGTTGAAAGGGAGGTTAACTATGTGTGAAGCAAATGTGTACCTTGTGGATGAAGCAGGGAAAGAAGAATTGATTTTGGATTCGGTGGATAAAGTAATTCCGGATGAAAAGGGAATTACACTTGAAAACATTTACAGTGAAAGAAAAACCTTAAGAGCAAGGATAAAAAGGATGGAACTGGTAGAACATAGAATAATACTGGAGAATCTAGACTAACTAATGCACAGGACAGTGATGAATTTGTATTTCTTTATATTTAAATTGTTATACTTTTCAGCGGGGCTATCGGTTAACACTTTTCCGAGGCTCTCATTAAGTTTATACAACAAGGCAATTGATATTTACCTGAAAAAGGGTTTAAATTTTGATTTCATTGAAATTTTATTGGATATAGCTATCAATCTGGATATACTCGGAATGAAGGAGGAAGCGGTACAGTCCTATAAAAAAGCAATTGAAATTAATCCTGATGAGGCTAGGGCGTATTACGGACTGGCCATTATCTATGATGATAATAAAGAATTCAGCAAAGCTATCGAGCTTTACCAAAAGGCTATAGAGCTTGATCCCAACTACTCAAAGGCTTATTTTTTTATGGCCAATGCCTTCGATGAAAACGGTCAGAAGCAGGAAGCCGCCCAATATTACGAGAAGGCGGCCGAGCTTGACCCTACTCATTTTTGGGCCTTTAACAATCTGGCGGCGGTTTATGAAGAAACCGAACAGTACGACAAGGCTCTGGCTGCCATAAGAAAGGGTCTTGAGCTGGAACCGGAGCATTTCAAAGCTCTTTTTAACGCCGGAGTGATTATGAACAGGCTGGGATATCCCAGGAAGGCTGTCGAATATTACCGGCAGTCACTGGAGAGAAATCCCAAATATTCCTACACATATTTAAACTTATCTCTGATATACCTGGAAGACAAAGACTATCAAAAGGCGGTTGAAATAATTTCAAAAGGTATAAAGTACGTACCGGAGGCATCTTTTCTGTATTATAACAGGGCATGTTTCTATGTAAATCTGGATATGTATGACCTGGCTGTAAAGGATTTGATAATTGCTGCCGATATGAGCCGTGAGCTTGAGGAATATATGAGGAATGACAGGGAATTGGACCCCTTAAGAGATTTGAAATTGTATAAGGAGCACTTTAAAGTAACCGTATCCTGATTGAAAATAAATATAACCACATTGTGTAGAAGTATGATTAGAGCCCAATTGTCAACCTAAAAAAAGTTTTTGGTTGACAATTGGGCTTGACCTGGTTTACAATACCAATATAACGAGGCAATAGATATCTCCCGCCTCGTTGAAACGCGCTAAGGAAATAAACTTTTTTGCAGATGAAAAATTTTATTTCAACCTATGCGTTATAATTACATATTGGAGGTTAACCAATGAAGCCAAAACATATTATTTTTGCTGGATTATTTGCCGCCTTGACGGCTATAGGAGCGTTTATAAAGATTCCTTTACCATATGTTCCTCTGACACTGCAGGTGTTTTTCTGCCTGCTTTCAGGCATTTTGCTCGGGGCCAGGGTCGGATTGTTCTCCCAGATAGTTTATATTGCAGTAGGGCTGATGGGGCTGCCTGTTTTTACGGCGGGAGGAGGCCCCGGTTATGTTCTAAACCCTACTTTTGGATATCTGGCAGGTTTGATTGTGTGTGCTTTTGTAATAGGAAAGCTTTCTGAACGCCTGACAAAAGTCTCCATAACAAAACTGTTTTTGATAAATATTCTCGGTGTTCTGATAATATATGCCGTAGGAGTGCCGTACCTGTATTTGATCAAGAATCTCTATCTTGGAGCTGAAACACCGCTGTCAAAAGTATTGTACGGGGGATTTCTGATAACGATACCCGGTGATATTTTAAAGAGCTATCTTGCAGCCCTTATTGGTGTCAAACTAATACCTGTTGTTAAAAATATAATGGCAAGATAAATAAAAGAAGTAATAAATATTTATTATACTTTATCATCACTTATTGGAGATGATCTTTCCAAAGACGAAGCTATCAAGTTAGCTGTGGAATTTCAAGCAGCACAGCCATGAAAGGCAACGGTGGGTAATTAAATAACGAGATAGCTCTCTCAATTAAGTTGTTTCCTTAATAAGGCGAAAGGACAGTGATAAAACATATAATTAGTCTGATAATGGCTCTAATGATAATTATCAGATTAAGTTCCTGCGTTGAGAAGGGGAAAAGAAAACAATGGCCTCTGCTTTTATAAGCTATACTCTTTAATAATTTATATTATTTGGTATAATAATTTAGAAACGACAATTAGGCTAATAACTTAAAATACTTATACTAACAGGGGTCATATTATGCCGGATAATCATACTTATGAAAATTTAAATTTACTAGCACCTGATCAAATAGCCGAACAAACGGTTGAAAACGGATATAAAAAAGCCAATACCAAAGTCTCCAGACTATTCATACTTGGAATCCTTGCAGGAGCCTTCATTGCTTTTGCATCTGAAGGTTCAAATGCTGCAATTTACAATATCCCCTGGGCCGGTGTGGGGAAAGCACTGGCAGGTGCTATTTTTACAACAGGGCTGATGATGGTAATTGTTGCGGGAAGTGAACTTTTTACCGGAAATACCCTGATGGTAGCCGCCCTGGCCCAAAAAAGAATAACTCTTTGGGGAATGCTGCGGAACTGGATAACAGTGTATGCAGGCAATTTTATCGGAGCGGTATTGATAGCCTGGCTTGTTTTCATGTCAGGGCAGCTTGACTTCACAAGCGGCCTTCTGGGCGGCTTCACTATTAAAACCGCCGCCTATAAAGTTTCCCTGGGATTTTTGAAAGCTTTTATTATGGGTATATTGTGTAACTGGCTGGTCTCGCTGGCAGTGTGGATGGCCTATGGTTCAAAGGATATGGCAGGAAGGCTCCTGGCCATATTCTTCCCCATATGGCTGTTTATAACCTCAGGTTTTGAGCACTGCGTGGCAAATATGTACTATATTCCGGCGGGAATACTTGCAAAATCCAACCCGGAATGGGTTAAAAATGCCATTTCACTTGGAGCAACCTCCGAAAAGATAAGCCATCTGACCTGGGGCAGCTTTTTCACCCACAACCTGATTCCCGTCACTTTGGGAAATCTTGTGGGCGGAGCGGTATTTACCGGAATGGCATACTGGTTTGTCTACCTGTTCAGAAAGAACTAGTGCGTATATTGTCCGGTGAGAAAAGTTTTCCCGGGACCAGGCGGAGGATTGGCTAACCGCCGGATCAGCCGTAGCTTTCATGCTCGCAGGTGCTGCAACAAAGATTACAAATCTGACAGCGGTAAAAATCATTCTTGGGGCAGGAAATTTCATATTATATATAGTATTTAATATAATATTCAGCATTTGTGAGGGTTTACTGGCAAACGCCATAATTCAGGCGGGGGGAATTACAATGAGTAAAGTTTCAATTACCAGATGCTCAGGCTATGAGTACGATACTGTGAAAAATGCAGTCAGGAGTTCACTGGACCAAATAGGCGGTATTTCAGCCTTTGTCAGTCCCGGAGACAGAGTACTGCTAAAGGTGAATCTTCTGATGAAGAGAAAACCTGAAAAGGTGACCACCACTCATCCTTCAATTGTACAGGCAGCAGCCGAGCTGGTACTTGAGGCAGGCGGAAAGCCCATCATAGGGGACAGTCCGGGAGGATATCATTTTTATAACAGGGGAACCCTGGAAGATGTTTATGCTGCCTGCGGTATGAAAGAGGCGGCAGAAAAAAGCGGTGCCGAATTGAATTATAATACCGAGGTTGTTGACATACCATATCCTGAGGGAAAGATAATGAAAAGCATCAAGACCATCAAGCCTGTTCTGGAGGCAGATAAGGTAATTAACCTTCCCAAGATAAAAACTCATATGATGACAGTATACAGCGGTGCCGTAAAAAACATGTTCGGCATAATACCCGGCAGCTACAAGGCCGAGTACCATCTGAGATTTGATGATACGGGAGATTTTGCCGACCTGCTGATCGATATTTGTTCCTTTTCCAAGCCGGCACTGACAATAATGGATGCCGTAATTGGTATGGAAGGGTACGGCCCGACAAATGGAAATCCCAAAAAGGTGGGACTTGTCATTTCAAGTCCGGATCCGTATGCTCTGGATGCTGTAGCAGCAGAAATAATAGGTCTGGGGGCAGCACAGGTCCCCACCATCCGTAAATCCGTGGAAAGAGGGCTGTACTGCGGGAACATCAATGGTATAGAAATTGCGGGAGAAGACATCAATGACGTAAAGGCTGAGGACTTCAAAAAGCCTACCGTCAAGGTTGCTTTTAACTTCTACAGCATACTCATACCTAAACCATTGCTGAAGCGTATCAACAGGTTCATTAAGCCGACTCCAAGATTCAACAGAGATAAGTGCAAAGGCTGCGGAATGTGTGCAAAAAGCTGCCCTCCGAAGGCCATCGGCATGAAGGACGGAAAACCTGTAGTTCAGCTGGACCGTTGTATAAGGTGTTTTTGCTGCCATGAGCTGTGTAATTTTGATGCAGTTCAAATAAAGCGGCCATGGTTTTTAAAACTTTTACTTAAATAATCGGCAGTTTTACTGCATGGTTATCATGAGATTATCAAATGTTGGACTATATACCTGATATAATTGATGCAAGGCGTGGAACAGCAGAATTGGGGGCTTGTTTCCGCGCTTTTGTCATGTTTGCATGAATAAATAAGGTATATGTGTTAAAATAATAAAGAGCATTAAAAGCTTTATTGAATTTTATACAGATTGAGAGGTTCAACATAGATGGGGAAAACTTTGGTACTTGCCGAGAAACCTTCGGTTGCCAGGGATCTGGCAAAGGTTTTAGGCTGCAATCAAAATGGAAACGGCTGTATTATGGGCTCAAAATATATTGTGACCTGGGCGCTGGGACACCTTGTGACTCTGGCAGATCCGGAGGCGTACGGAAACAAATATAAGACCTGGAACCTGGAGGATCTGCCCATGCTCCCAAATAAAATGGAGCTGGTTGTTATAAAGCAGACCGCAAAACAGTATGGTGCCGTAAAGACACTTATGCACAGAGATGATGTTGATGAGCTGGTAATTGCCACAGATTCGGGGAGAGAGGGAGAACTTGTTGCCAGATGGATAATTCTTAAAGCAGGCTTCAAGAAGCCTGTCAGGCGATTGTGGATTTCCTCCCAGACTGATAAGGCCATCCGGGAGGGTTTTGCAAATCTGAAACCGGCACGGGAATACGACAATCTTTTCTATTCGGCGCAGAGCAGATCGGAGGCCGACTGGCTGGTAGGGCTGAATGTAACCAGGGCGCTTACCTGCAAATACAATGCCCAGCTGTCTGCCGGAAGGGTACAGACTCCCACACTTGCCATGATTGTGGCCCGCGAGGAGGAAATCAGAAAATTTGTCCCCAGGGATTACTGGACTATTACTGCACAATTTAACGGTTTTACGGTTCAGTGGCAGGACAGGGCTACAAACCAGACCCGTACCTTCAGCAAAGAACAGGCAGACAGCATCGTCAGGAAAATAACAGGACAGACCGGTGAGATTGTTGAAGTAAGGAAAGATATGAAAAAGGAACTGCCGCCTTTGGCCTATGACCTCACGGAATTGCAGAGGGATGCCAACAGAAAGTATTCCTATTCGGCAAAGCAGACCTTGAATATAATGCAGAAACTGTATGAAAGCCACAAGCTGGTTACATACCCCAGAACAGATTCCCGGTATATCACCGAGGATATAGTGCCGACACTTGCAGAGCGCTTGAAAAGTATTGCAGTGGGGCCGTATGCCAAACCTGTGCAGGGTATATTGAGGAGCAAACTCAGTGTGACAAAGCGCTTTGTTGACAACAGCAAGGTTTCGGATCATCACGCTATAATACCCACTGAGCAGTATGTAAACCTGTCTGCTCTCAGCACCGAGGAAAGAAACATTTACGATTTGATTGTAAAGCGCTTCATAGCAGTTTTGAGCAGCCCCTTCGAGTATGAGCAGACCACCGTAAGGCTTGACCTGGCAGGAGAAAACTTTACCGCCAGGGGTAAAATAGTTAAGTCCTGGGGCTGGAAAACAGTTTACGAGGGCTTTGGAAAGCTGGAGGAGGACAGTGAGGAAGAGGACGACGACCAGTCACTGCCTGAGATTCAAAAGGGGCAAAAAGCAAAGGTGCTCTCTCCTAAAGCAATAAATGGAAAGACCAAGCCTCCTGCAAGGTATAACGAAGCGACACTGCTGTCTGCCATGGAGCACCCGGGAAAGTTTGTGGAGAACAAGGCCCTCAAGGAAACCCTGGAAAGCACCAGCGGTCTGGGAACTCCGGCAACAAGGGCGGATATAATTGAGAAATTGTTCAATACCTTCTATATAGAGCGCAGGGGAAAGGAAATCCATCCCACTTCAAAAGGAATTCAGCTTGTGGGCCTTGTTCCGGAGGATCTCAAATCACCTGAGCTCACTGCAAAGTGGGAGCAGCAGCTTGCGCTGATAAGCAAAGGCAGGGTGAGCTCAACCTCATTTGTAGGTGAAATGAAGGGCTATGCATCAAAGCTTGTAGGTGCGGTAATAGCAAGCTCGGAGCAGTTCAGGCATGACAACGTCACCAGGGAGAAATGTGCCGAATGCGGGAAGTATCTGCTTGAAGTAAACGGTAAAAAGGGGAAAATGCTTGTTTGCCCTGACCGGGAATGCGGTTACAGGAAAACCGTGACAGTGGTGTCCAATGCCAGATGTCCCGAATGCCACAAGAAAATGGAAATTCGCGGAGAGGGTGACAACAAGTCTTTTTACTGTGCATGCGGGTACAGGGAAAAGCTGGATTCCTTTAAAAAGCGCAAGGGGGAGCAGGTGGATAAAAGAGAAGTTGCCAGATTCATGAAGCAGCAGGATGCCGGAGAACCTATTAATTCTGCGCTTGCGGATGCGCTGGCCAAGTGGAAGAAATAGTGTGGGTATAAGTTAACACTTTGTTCGAGTTTGTTTTGATCCCTGGTTTTTCTGTTTACAGTTAAGTTGAAGGAGCCGTCTCAATATGGAGGCAATAGTAATACATGAATGATTTACAATTGATTATTATAGTGCGCGAGTAAAACATCAATAAATGGAGGCTCCATTAAAGTACATGCCTGAAATTGATGGCGAAACACAAGTGCTTAGCTGGCAAATCATTTATTGATGTTCGTACGGGAACACTTGCATCACAGGTGGTTCATCTCATAAATGCTTCGATTACTTGGAAAAAACCGGGTCTAACTAACAGGAACAACGTATTTATTATTTTTTTGGTTGCTTTTGCAATTGACAATGGCAATAAATTTATAGTATCATCTTAATAATTTACATAGGAATACTAGGAATTTATTGGCGCTATGGTAAGTATATATAAGAATTAAAGGAGAAAAATTAATGAGCGTATATGATAAACTTGAAAATCTAAAGAATATAATAAAGAAGCAAAACAGTGCTGCAGTAGCATTTTCAGGCGGCGTTGACTCAACCTTTCTGCTTAAGGTTTCGGCAGAAGTACTTGGAGACAAGGTTGTAGCAGTTACTGCCCATTCATCGACCTATCCTGAAAGAGAATTGCGTGAAGCCATGGAATTCGCCAAACAAAATTCAATCCGGCATAGAGTTATTATATCGGAAGAACTTGATGTGGAAGGATTCTCCGATAATCCGGTCAACAGGTGCTATCTTTGTAAAAACGAGCTTTATGAAAAAATAAAGGCAGTTGCCGATGAAGAAGGTGCGGAATATATTTTTGAGGGCTCAAATGTTGACGACCTTGGAGATTTCAGACCCGGCATGCAGGCTGTCCGTGAACATGGAGTAATCAGCCCGCTGAGGGAAGCCCAACTGACCAAGGAAGAAATACGTATTCTTTCAAAGGAAATGGGGCTTAAGACTTGGGATAAGCAGGCATTTGCATGTCTGTCTTCAAGATTTCCCTACGGAGAAAAAATTACAAAGGAAAGACTTCAAATGATAGACCGTGCCGAGCAATTTTTGCTGGATATGGGTTTTAAGCAGGTAAGGGTAAGATTTCACAAGGATATTGCCAGAATTGAAGTAACTCAGGAAAGCTTTGAGAAAATAATTGAACCTGCGGCAAGAGAGAAAATATATACTGAATTCAAAAATATAGGCTTTATGTATACAGCCCTGGATTTAAAAGGATATAGAACTGGAAGCATGAATGAAGGTCTGAGCCAGGAAGAAAAAAAATAATCCGGAGGTACGTATGGAAACGAATGACTGTCGAAACACAACACAAATAGATACCAAAGTAGTGCATGGCTGTAAGGGTTACGACCTGCATACCGGTGCCATAAGCTTTCCCATATATCAGAGTGCCACTTTCAGGCATCCCGGATTGAGCCAGACCACGGGCTACGATTATTCCAGGCTTCAGAACCCAACCCGTGAGGAGCTGGAAAATACAATGGCCATACTGGAAAACGGAAAATATGGTTTTGCTTTTTCCAGCGGTATGGCTGCCATATCTTCGGTACTTAAAATGTTTTCTCCCGGACAGCATATAATTGTTTCCGACGATCTTTACGGCGGTACCTACAGAATATTTGAAGAGGTATACAAAAACTACGGGCTGGAGTTCAGTTATGTGGATACCAGCAGGACAGAGGCTATAGAGAAGGAATACAAGGCCAATACCGCGGCTGTTTTTATAGAGACGCCTACAAACCCCATAATGAAAGTGGCGGATATAGGTTCGATCGCTCAATTGACAAAGTCCAGAAATTCTTTGTTTATTGTGGATAATACTTTCCTTACTCCGTATTGTCAAAGGCCTTTGGAGCTGGGGGCAGATGTGGTTATCCACAGCGGAACAAAGTATTTGGGAGGCCATAATGATACTTTGGCAGGTTTTGTGATTTTGAAGGACGATGATTTGTCGGAAAAGCTAAAGCTTATTCAGAAATCCGAAGGTGCGGTACTGGCGCCCTTTGACAGCTGGCTGCTGCTGAGGGGGATAAAAACCCTGGGTATAAGACTTGACCGGCAGCAGCAAAGTGCTCTGGAACTTGCAAAATGGCTGAAAGAAAATAAAAATGTAAAAAAGGTATATTATGTAGGCCTGCCGGAACACGAGGGTTATGAGATATCCTTAAAGCAGGCTTCAGGGTTTGGTGCCATGATTTCCTTCGAGGTGACCTCGGCCCAATTGGTGGAAAAAGTACTCGGCAGGATAAAAGTAATTATGTTTGCAGAAAGTCTGGGAGGTGTGGAAAGTCTCATAACCTATCCAATGCTGCAGACTCATGCCGCAGTGCCGGAAGAGATCCGGAACAGGCTTGGTGTAAATGACAGATTGTTAAGACTTTCAGTAGGCATCGAAAATGTAAAGGATCTTATAGCGGATCTGGAACAGGCACTGGAAGATTAGAATAGAGGGTATAACAAAAGCAGGCATATTGTTATGCCTGCCAGCGGTTTGTAACCTCTGGATTCATACGGTTCCGAGAGTTAAATTCCTCCAGGGCTGAGTTGTCTTTTGACTTTAGGTGTTACAGACCGCTAGATGTAAAACATAAATTCTTCTCCGTTTTTTGCTTTGTCAGCTTCGGCAACAAGATCGCCCAGGGTGACTTTCACCAGTGCAGTGACTATAGCATTGTCCAGGTTATCCCATATGAGATTTTTTAATGAACTCTCGATTTCCATTGCTTCATCCGAAACTGAACGATCGGTTTTTTCAAACAGACTTATCTCAACAGCCTGCAGAATTTCGAGCACCGTAATCTTTTCAGAGGGTTTTGAAAGCTGATAGCCACCCTGCGAACCTTTAATAGATGTAACAAGCTTTGATCTTTTCAGCAGGGAGAAAACCTGTTCAAGATAAATTTTTGATATACCAAGTTTTTCCGCAATGCTTATAACCGTAACGAACTCACCGGTACTTCCCAGCTGGGCAACGCTTATCATTGCAGCAAGACCGTACCTGCCCTTTGATGAAATCCTCATATATTCTCCATTTCCGGCATGGGTCATTTATGCCATATTGTAGCAGTGTAACATCTAAATTCATGTATTTCCGGCGGTTAAATTTCCCTTGCCGGACAATATACGTATTAGACGTTACAGACTACCAGGTGATATTTATTACTAAGTATGTTCATAATTATAAGATATTATGTCATAGTAATTATATATGTTTTATTAAAACATATATAATTATATGTGTCAACAGATTTTAAACTGTGGTTTTAAACTATCAAAACTTCCATTGAAATTTCAATTAATAATAAGTCTTTGATAAATTTAGCCATTTGCTGGTAAATAGCTGTTTACGTTGACAAACTTACATATCCCAAATATACTTTTATTTGAGGAAATTATACATATCATAGTATTCATATATGATTTATAAAAAATATATTGACAAATTTTTGTTGGTAATCTATACTATAGGAAACCGACAGAAAACATATATGAATTATATGAATACTTTGAGTTTATGATAATTACAATATGTTTGCTTATCCGGGTATATCAAAACATTCATTATCTATATAAATTGTGCCATTATTATTTTATATAGCGGTTTTGGTGTGCTTATGAGTACTGGAGGTTGTATGCATACAAAAAATAATATTATAGAAATCAAATCACTGACAAAGATATTCTCAACAAAGGAAAGAGAAGTAAAAGCTTTGGAGAATATCGACCTTTCCATCGGGGAAGGTGCGGTCTTCGGAATTATTGGAATGAGCGGGGCCGGCAAAAGTACTCTGGTTCGCTGTATAAACTATATTGAAAGGCCCACAAGCGGAACTATATTGGTAGACGGAAAAGATCTGTCCCGATTAAATGAAAGAGAGTTAAGAGAAGTCAGGCGCTCTATGGGAATGATTTTTCAGCAGTTCAATCTGCTTATGCAGAGAACAGCCGAGGAAAACATAACTTTTCCCCTGGAAGTGTCGGGGATGAAAAAGAGTGAAGCAAGGAACAGGGCAAAAGAGCTCTTGGAAATAGTCGGACTATCCGATAAGGCGGCCGCTTATCCCTCCCAGCTCTCCGGGGGACAGAAGCAGAGAATAGCAATAGCCAGGGCATTAGCTACAAATCCTAAGGTATTGCTGTGTGATGAAGCCACTTCGGCACTGGATCCGTCGACTACAAAGTCGATTCTTGAGCTTTTACGGGATATAAATAAAAGGTTGGGAATCACAATAGTAATAATAACTCACGAGATGAGTGTCATAGAACAGATCTGTACACATGTGGCCATTATTGATGAAAGTGGCATTGCTGAAACAGGAGCGGTTTCGGAAGTATTTTCACATCCCAAGACTGCTGCCGCTCAAAGACTTGTATTTCCGGATGGCAGGACAATAGGCCAGTTTATTGGTAAACGCTGCTGCAGAATTGTATTTGAAGGCAGTTCCTCCTTTGATCCGGTTGTATCAAGAATGATTCTTGAATGTAAGGCTCAGGTGAATATATTGTTTGCCGATATGAAAGATATTGATGGGAAGGCATTTGGACAGCTGGTGCTGCAATTGCCCCAGGAAGACGAAGTATCAGACCGGATAATTCGTTACCTGAAATCTCAGAATTTATCAGTCGAGGAGGTAAACGGTTATGTGGGATAGTTCAACCATTTCAATGATTTTAATGGGTCTTTTGGAAACCCTGTATATGACACTGTTTTCCACTTTGCTTGCTTACGTGCTTGGTCTTCCTCTGGGTGTTTTGCTGGTGACCAGTGAGAAAAACGGAATATTGCCGCTGCCGAAATTGAATAAGGTTCTGAATTTTATAGTTAATATTTTGCGTTCGGTGCCTTTTCTTATTTTACTTATAGCTGTTATACCCTTTACACGTTTCATCATCGGGACGACGATCGGTTCAACAGCCACCGTGGTTCCGCTTGTAATAGCGGCAGCACCGTTTATAGCCAGATTGGTTGAGTCGTCCATAAAGGAAGTTGACAATGGTGTTATAGAAGCGGCTGTTTCAATGGGCTGCAGCCCTTTTCAGATCATATACAAGGTAATGATACCTGAAGCAGTGCCTTCCTTGATAGTAGGGGCGGCTATAGCAACCACCACCATACTGGGTTACAGTGCCATGGCAGGTATAGTCGGCGGAGGCGGTCTGGGTGATATAGCCATCCGGTTCGGCTACTACAGATATCAGAAGGACATTATGATAGTCACTGTTGCACTGCTTGTAGTTGTTGTACAGGTAGCGCAGGAGGTTGGGATGCTTATCGCCGGAAAGCGCGACAAGCGGAAGTAATATACAAATAATTTGAACCAAATTTCCATTGGCATATATAAAAAATAAAACATAAAAAAACAAGGGGGACATCAAAAATGAAGAGAAAATTATTGGCTTTGGTTTTAGCGTTAAGTTTTGTAGCAGCCGGAGTTTTAGCAGGCTGCGGCTCACAAACCAAAAAACTGGTTGTGGGAGCATCGGTTGCTCCGCATGCAGAAATACTTAAGCAGGTGGTGGATGTACTGAAGGAAAAGGGAATAGAACTTGAAATCAAGGAATTTACAGACTATGTTCAGCCAAATCTGGCTTTACAGGATAAGAGTCTCGATGCAAACTACTTCCAGCACCTGCCGTATCTCGAGGACTTCAACTCAAAGAACAAGACAGAATTGGTATCTGCAGGCAATATCCACTACGAACCCTTCGGTTTGTATCCGGGGAAAATTAAATCCCTTGATGCCATACCAGACGGAGCAACAATTGCGGTGCCCAATGATACCACAAATGAAGCAAGAGCACTTCTTCTGCTGGAAACCACAGGTTTAATAAAGGTTAAACCGGATGCGGGCCTGAATGCCACTGTAAAGGATATAACAGAAAACCCTAAGAACATACAGATAAAGGAACTCGAAGCTGCTCAGATCGCAAGAGCATTGCCTGATCTAGATCTGGCGGTTATCAACGGAAACTATGCCATAGAAGCCGGCTTCAATGTGGCAAAGGATGCTCTGGCAAAGGAAAATGCGGATTCCGTTGCGGCCAAGACTTTTGCCAATATAATAGCCGTGCGCAAGGGTGACGAGAACAGAGAAGACATCAAAGCTTTGATAGAAGCTCTGCACAGTGACAAGGTACAGAAGTTTATTGAAGAAAAATATCAAGGTTCTGTTGTACCTACTTTTTAAATAATATACAGCAAATTGATAACTAACCAAAAGGAAAAGGGCTTAACAGTGATTGTGTATGTTAAGCTCTTTTTTGGAGTATAGGAATTTATAACTTTTTGGAACAGTGATGGGGCCACTGATAATACTGAGTTTGAATGTGCACACTAGAAAATTTCAAACGGTAAATTTCTATACTCGGGGATTGGAAAGGGGAATCCCCTTCCCGGATTAGAGGGGGTGCTCAGGAGCGTAAGCTCCGTCGAAG